>NZ_NOXG01000029.1:0-19143 GCF_003207955.1 Novacetimonas pomaceti | reverse complement strand
ACGTGGCCGACGGACGATCGAGATCGTCAAGCGCAGCGATCGGGCTGAAGGCTTCATCATCATGCCGAAACGCTGGATCGTGGAGCGTCGCTTCGTATGGCTCGGACGCTGCCGCCGTTTCACGAAACATGTCGAGGCACCAATCTCGTTATCCTGTGCACAGTTGATGATTGTCCATATCTGCAGGGTGCTGAGACAAATCAATCAAACCGCTTTCTAATTCAGGCTCTAACAGAGCCTTAAATTCACATATGAAATTATCGCTTACTCTAAATATAGAAATGATAATCATTTTCATAATATAAATTCTCTTTTGTAGACCGGATGTTCAGGTTCACGTCAGGTTTCTCTGTTACCGTCAGAAAGTCATCGTCGTGATGGCAGGAACTTTATGTACGCCGGGGAACAGACGCTTATTATGCAAAGGATAGTGCGGGATAGTCTGTATGCAGCCTGTATTTTCTTCCTAGGGGTGTCGGCCGCTTGGGCGGATGATGGGACAGAGGGCATATGTATGACGGTCCGGCATGGTATACGTTTGCATGTAGATGGCATGTATGGGGGTTATCCCCATTCCGTACTGCGTGACGCCGTGCTGCAGGGCGTGGCGTGCCCCTCTGATGAAGCTGAACGGCATGTCTTCGGTCTCATTGCCGACCCGCCGCCACACCTGCGTATTTCCGTTACGAGGCCCATGGGGCAGGGGCAGCAGGGGGCGATTTCGGCCCGGCTGTTCTCGCAGGGGCATTTTGTCATCGGGGAACGCATGTCCCTTTCGCCCCTGGCGCGTTCGCAGTCCCCGTTTTCGGTCACGTCCGAGATCAATCTGCTGATGGCGCGACTGTGGAGCGATTTGGCCGAACGGATCAGCCATGGTGGTCGCGCCATTCCATGATAGCCTGAAGCATGAACCGCGCCATCCCCCCCATTGTGTCGATCGCCATGGCCTGTGCCCTGCCATGGATGGCCCTGGCCCAGGACGCCCGCCCTGGCCCATCCTTCCATGAAGCCGTCGGCATGGCCTGGGCGATCGATCCCGTCCGCACCGAACTTCAGGTCGGCCATCATTCCGCCCGCGCCCGCGCCAGCGCTGCCGGGTCATGGTTTGCCGGCGGCCCGACCCTGTCGGGTGAATACATGGATGACCACATGCTGGGCAGTAACGAAGGCTATACAACCTATCAGGGCGGCGTGTCGGTGCCGCTGTGGCTGCCGGGGCAGGGCAGCGCCACGAAACAGGTCGCCAGCGCGGAAGCCGCGTCGATTGATGAGCAGCTCAATGTCGAACACATGGCGCTGTCCATCCGGGTGCTGGACGCAGCTGCCGCCGCCCTGATTGCCCGTACCCGGATGGATGTGGCCCATGCCCTGTACGATGCGACAGCGCGCATGGCCGGCAATGCGACGCATGCGGTGCATGGTGGGGAACTGGCCTCGGTCGATGGGCAGATGGCGCAGGCGGCGATGGAGAACGCGCACAATGAACTAGCCCTGGCACAGGAGGAAGCGCAGAACGCGACTACGGCCCTGGAGGTGCTGCTGGGGCGTCCGGTTGTGCCCGACCTGAGCCGTTATGGCGGCGGCGACGTGACGCAGGCCCGTTTTGTCAGCCCGCGCGACATGGAAGACAACGATCCCCGCATAAAGGTCGCGCACCGCAATGTGGAAGCCGCCGAAGCGAACATGAAACTGGCGCGCCGTTCGTTCATGCCCAACCCGGAAATCGGCGTGGACGCCATTCATGAAAAGCAGTACGGCAGCCCGTGGGATGATCGTGTGGGCGTGAATTTCAGCATCCCCCTGCCCAGCGAGGTCCGTAACACGCCCATCATGTCCGAAGCCCGCAACCGCCTGGCCACGGCCACCAGTCAGGAAACGCAGGCGCGGCGCATGGTGCATCTGGAAATGATGCGCGTGCGTGAACGCCTGATCGCGGCCACCACGGCACGACAGGCTACCCGCAGTGCCGCAGAGAATATGGAAAAGCGGGCCCAGGCGCAGGAACGGGCCTGGCGGGTAGGCGAAGCCAGTGTGGATACGGCGCTTGCCGCCCGGCAGGCGGCCGCCAATACCCGACTGGCCAGTGCCCGGGCTGAGGTGGAGTGGCATGTCGCCAGCATCCGCATGCTGATTGCAACAGGTGTTGTGCCATGAAGCGGATTGCCTCCATCCTGTTTCTTCTCGGCCTGCCTGCCCTGCCTGCCCATGCCGGGGAGGGGGCGCTGCCCCCGATCGTGAAGCTGGACGGGGCGGCGGTTGCCAATGAAGGGGTAACCATCGTCACGGCCAGGCCGGGTCGCGTGGCACCCATGCTGCCGGTCATGAGCCGGGTCATGCCCGATACGACGCGGGTCGTGCATATCCATCCCGCCGGCAGTGGCAAGGTGCTGGCAGTACTGTTACAGCCCGGAGCATCCGTGCAGCGGGGGCAGGCGCTGGTGCGCTATCAGGATCATTCCCTGCATGTTGCGCGCCTGCAGGCGGTTCAGATGCGTGCAGCGCTTGCTGCCGCCATTGCGGCCCGGACCGATGCGGCAGGCGCGGTGCAGCGGGCTAGGGCACTGGCTGGCGAGAGCATATCATTGGCCGAACTGCGCCGCAGGCAGGACGTGCTGGCACAGGCGGATGCCACCATGCGTGCACGCCAGGCGGATGTGGACACGTTGGGCCACCGTTTTGCCGAGGAGTTCAATTCATCATCGGAGCAGGACAGTCAGGGCGCGGAAGACGAAACCTCGACCCTGATCTCCCCTGTCAACGGCATGGTGCAGGTGATCGGTACGTCAGTGGCGGGTGATGTGGACCCGAGCATGGATGTGGCTACCGTCGCGGATCTGTCCAGCATATGGCTTGTTTCTGACATCCCGCCAGACCAGGCAGCGCGGATCGCACCAGGCGGCCAGCAGGTAACGCAGACGGCAGACGGCCCGTTTACATCCCGTATCGATACGGTGGACGGCATGGCCAGCCCCCTGACCGGGCTGGTCCGGGTCATAAGCCGTGTGGCCAACCCCACTGGCGCGCTGGTGCCCGGTATGGTGCTGGATTCCGCACTGGCCCAGCGTGACAGCGTGGCGGGTCTTGTCGTGCCGTCCGAAGCCATCCAGCAGATTGACGGGCATAGCGTCGTGTTCGTGCGGGTGAACGCGACGGATTACCGGCCGGTCGTGGTCGATGTGGCACTGGATGACGGGCGGCAGGCAGTGCTGCGTTCCGGCCTGAAAGGGGGCGAGCTGGTGGTGGGTCATGGTAGTTTTGCCCTGCGTTCCGTCATTGGTCTGGCCGGAATGGATGCAGACTGATGACACATGCCTACCTTGCCACCCTGATCCGCGCGCGCATGCTGGTGCTGGGCGGTCTTGGCCTGCTGCTGGCCGCGGGCATCATGGCTGTCCTGGGCCTGCCGGTGGAAGCGGTGCCGGATATTTCGCCCCGGCAGGTTCTCGTCTCGGTCGTGGCGCCGGGCCTTGCGACGGAGGAAGTGGAAAAACTCATCACCTTTCCCGTCGAGACCAGCATGACCGGAATCCCCGGCATGACTGACCTGCGTTCCGTATCGCGCGGCGGCGTCTCGGTGGTGTATGTGCAGTTTGCCGATGATACCGACATCAACCTGGACCGCACCCGCGTGAACGAGCGCATACAGCAGGCGCGTTCAAACATATCCGTGCCCGGCATTACCGTCAGCATGGGGCCGCTGGCCACTGGCATGGGCGAAATCATGCAGTTCCAGATCCGTGGCGCGGGGCGTTCGCTCATGGAACTCAACCGCATCATGAACTGGACCGTGGTGCCGCAGATGCGCCTTGTCCCCGGTGTGGTGGATGTCAACGTCAATGGGGGCGCGGAGGAAACCTATGAGGTGACGCTGGACCCCGCGCGGTTGATCGGGGCCAACATGTCGGTAGGCGAGGTCTATCGTGCGGTGGATGCCGGCAACGCGGCATCCGGCGGCGGATGGATCACGCACCATGCCGAACAGCAGAGCGTGGTCGGACGCGGGCTGGTCGGCAGCCTGGCCGACTTTGGCAACATTGCCGTGCGCACCAACCCCGATGGGTCCGCCGTGCGGCTGCGCGACCTTGGACGTATCACCACGGGGGCACGCACCCGTCTGGGGGCGGTAACGCGTGACGGGCAGGGCGAGATTGTGATCGGCGTGGTGATGATGGAAAGCGGGGCGAGTTCCAACGCAACGCTTGCCGCGATCGACCGCGCCCTGCCGGGCATAAGGCAGGCGCTGCCCGCCGGGGTTACGATCGAACCCTATTACACCCGCGCCACCCTGACCGGGCAGACCATCGCCACCGTGCGTGACAACCTGGTCATGGGCGCCGTGCTGGTGGTGGGGGTGCTGGTGGTGGTGATCGGGAGCTGGCAGGCCGCCCTTGTCATTGCCTCGGTCATTCCGGTTGCCCTTGTCTGCGCGATGGCGGGCATGCGGCAGTTCGGTATCTCGGCCAACCTGCTCAGCCTTGGCGCAATCGATTTCGGCATGATTGTCGATGGTTCGCTGGTGGTGATCGAACATGTGCTGTCGCGGCGGGAGGAAGAACCGGAAGCGGAATTCATCCCGCTGGTCATCTCGTCCGTGCAGCAGGTCATGCGCCCGGTGGGGTTTGCCATACTGGTCATCATCATGGTCTATCTGCCGATCCTGACCCTGCAGGGGATCGAGGGGCACATGTTCCGCCCCATGGCGCAGACGGTCATCATGGCGCTGCTGGCGTCGCTGGCGTACTGCTTCATCTGCGTGCCCGTTCTGGCCGCCCTTGCGTTGGGGGGCGTGCGGCCTGCGGGTGATACGCGGCTGATTGCCTTCCTGCGCCGGCCCTATACCCATATGGTGACATGGGGGGAAACCCATCCACGCATCCTGTTTGGCGGTACGCTGGTGGTGCTGGCCCTTTCAGCGGGGCTTGCGATGCGGCTGGGCGGTGAGTTTATTCCCCAGCTTGATGAAGGGGCGCTGGCGGTCACCACCACGCGGTTGCCCTCGGCCTCGCTCGATACCGTGCTGGCTTCGGTCACGAAGCAGGAGCAGATCCTGCGCCACTTCCCTGAAGTGCGCGCGGTGGTCAGCAATACCGGCACGTCCGCCATTCCCACCGACCCGATGGGCGTGAACGAGACCGACAGCTTCATCTTCCTCAACCCGCCCTCCACATGGAAAACCGCCCGCACGCAGGCGGAGCTGGTCGCTGCGATGGATGATACCCTGCGGCGCGAACTGCCCGATGCGCTGTATTCATGGAGCCAGCCGGTGCAGATGCGCATGGATGACCTGCTCTCTGGCGTGCGCACGCAGATTGCCGTCTCGATCTTTGGCGATGACCTGGCCATGCTGGCCGAGTTGGGTGACCGGGTGGTGGCGGCCATGTCCGGCGTGAAGGGGGCAGCGGACGTGGCGGCTGCGGGGGACGGCACCGTGCCGCTGATCGTGGTCGACATTGACCGCACGCAGGCCGCCAGCCGCAATGTGGCGGTGCAGGACATTCTGGATACGGTGGAGGCGGTTGGCGGCCATATCGGTACAAGGCCGGTGATCGTGGATAACGCCATCATCAGCACGCAGGTGCGTCTTGACCCGAAGCGCGTGGCTTCGACCGCCGCAATCGGTGCGCTGCAGGTCCGGCGGGTGGACGGGCAGGGGAATGTGCTGCTGTCACAGGTGGCGCATGTGCATGAAGTCGATGGTCCGCCCCGTATAAGCCGCGATGGCGTGCGCCGGCGCATGGTGGTGCAGGCCAATGTGCGCGGGCGCGACCTGGCCGGTTACGTGGCCGAAGCCCAGGCCCGCGTGGCGCGGGATGTGAAGCTGCCCGCAGGCTATACCATGCAGTGGGACGGGCAGTTCCGTAACCTGCAATCGGCCATGCAGCGGCTGGAAATTGTGCTGCCCATCGCCCTTGGCCTGATCTTTGCCCTGCTGGTGGTGGCATTTGGCGCCGTCCGGCCCGCGCTGCTGGTGTTTGTCAACCTGCCGGTGGCGGCAACCGGCGGCATTGTGGCGCTGACGCTGCGCGGGCTGCCGTTCAGCATTTCGGCGGGGATCGGCTTCATCGCGCTGTTTGGCGTGGCGATCCTGAATGGCGTGGTGCTGGTCAGTGAGATCGCAGCCCTGCGGGCACGGGGAATGGCCGTGGCACAGGCGGCCTTTGCGGCCGCGGAATCCCGCTTCCGCCCGGTCATGGCCACGGCCCTTGTGGCCAGCCTTGGCTTTTTTCCCATGGCGTTTTCCGAAAGTGCGGGCGCGGAAGTCGAGCGCCCGCTGGCCAGCGTGGTGATCGGGGGACTGGTTTCGTCCACGCTCCTGACGTTGCTGGTATTGCCTTCATTATACGCCCGGGTCATGCGGGAAAAGGATCAGGACTGATGCGTATCCTTATTGTCGAGGATGAATACGATCTGGGTGTGGCGGTGCAGGAGCGCGTGGGTCTGGACGGGCATGCCGTGGACTGGTTCACGACGCTGGAGGACGCGCGCGCGGCCATGGCAACGGTGGATTATGATTTCATACTGCTCGACCTTGGCCTGCCCGATGGAAGCGGGCGCGACCTGCTGCGTGAGGTCCGCCGGACATCGTCTGACATCGCCATCCTCATCACCACGGCAGAAGACCAGATCAGTGACCGTATCGCGGGTCTGTCCGAAGGGGCGGATGATTATATCGTCAAGCCCTATGACCTGAATGAACTCGTGGCCCGCATTGCGGCGGTAGCCCGCCGGTATGCATCGCCGCGCAGGCAGGCGCACTGCCGCGTGGGAGAGATTACGATAGACCGGGAGAACCGGTCCGTATCGCGTGATGGCGAGCGGCTGGACCTGACCGCGCGCGAATGGAGCATCATGGAACTGCTCTCGCGCAGTCCGGGCCGGATCTATTCGCGCCAGCAGATCGACACGGTCCTTTATGCGCTGGATCGCGAAGTGGACAGCAATACTGTCGAGGTCTTCATCAGCCGCCTGCGGCGCAAGCTGGGCAATAACGTGATCCGGACCATACGCGGTCGTGGTTACTGCCTGGATGGAAAGAACGGCTCATGAAAAGCTGGAGCCTGTCCACCCGCATCATCAGCAGCGTACTTCTGGTCGTTATTCTGGGGCTGCTGATCCTCAGTATCGCCGTGGGCGGATTTACCCGCTACGAGGTGACGGAACGGCTGGATAACTCGCTGCAGGAAGTGGCCGAGCGGTTGCAGACGGCGGTGGCCACGCGACTGCACGAACCGGGTGCGGCGTCATCCATCGCCTGGCTGCCCGAGGCCGGACCGCGCACACTGGCCTATCAGGTCGTGGACGTGAGTGGACATGTCGTGCTGCGTTCCCAGAATGCCCCGCAAACCGCATTTGTCAGCAACTGGCGGACCGGGTTTGCCAACGTCCCGCATTTTCGCGTTTATGTCGCGTCACCCGTGGCGGAGAAATACCGTGTCTTTGTGGGGGAACCGACCTTCCACCGGCGCGAGGCCGTCCGGCGCGCGATGCTGATCTCTGTCGTGCCCATGCTGCTTTTCATGCCGGTGATCTGGTGGCTGGTGCGCCTGATCGTGCGGCGCGCCCTGCGCCCGCTGGACCTGCTGCATGACGAGATGCGCGCACGTGGCAGCGGCAACCTTCAGCCCATTCCCCCCCTTGATCTCCCTGACGAACTAGTCTCCATCCAGCGCTCGATCAATACGCTGTTGGCGCGGTTGGAGGCAGCGCTCTCTACCGAGCGCGCCTTTGCCGCAAGCGCTGCGCATGAACTGCGTAACCCGCTTGGAGCCCTTCTGGCGCAGGTACAGATGCTGGGCCGACTGATGCCGGCGGGTTCGGATACGGGCCGGCGGGTGGAGGTCATTGCCGACCGGACCCGCAGGCTGGGCCGCACGGTGGAAAAACTGCTGCAGTTTTCCCGCGCCTCGTCCGGCGTCGCTTTCCGGCGCGACCGTTTCGACCTGATGACCGTAGTGCGTGTCCTTGTCGATGATCTTGGGCATAATCCGTGTGACGGGCAGGGCATTGTCATCGCGCCAGACGGGATTCACCACATATTCGTACATGGTGACATGGATGCGACCGGCATCATGTTGCGCAACCTGCTTGAAAACGCCCTGCTGCATGGAGGGCACCATATGCCCGTGCGGGTGGCCGTGCTACCAGATGGTGGAATCGACATCACCAATGATTGCCCCGCGCTGCCACCCGGCATATTCCAGCGGCTGACTAGCCCATTCGTGCGCGGCGGGACCGGTAATCATGGCAGTGGCCTGGGTCTCGCCATTGCCAGTAATATCGCTACCCAAATGGACGTTACTCTGCGCTTACGTTCCCCACTTACAGGATCTGCCAGAGGATTTGGTGTGTGTGTCACCTTTCCAAACTCGAAGGTAACCTAATTCATGACTGTAGAGGAACAGACGCGCAGGCAACTCCATTTTGCGTACTCTACTCCCCTATGTCACGAATGCCCTGCGTCACGGTTGCCTGGTAGCAGCCCGTTGGCAATATTCTGAGAGGCTGCTTGGGAAAATCAGTCAACACGTGCCTATGGGTGGTGGGGTTGATGCGTCTTTCGCTGCGTACCGACTACGCTTTCCGTGTGTTGATCCACTTGGCGTGTAATCCTGATTCGCGTGTTACCGTCAGGAACATCACTGAGTTGCATGGCATTTCGCACAATCATCTTGTGAAAGTTGTACAACACCTGTGTCATGCCGGGATCGTACAAGGTACCCGGGGACGTACTGGTGGCATCCGTCTGGCTGTGTCTGCCAGAAACATCAACGTCGGTCATATTATGCGGCTCATGGAAACTGAAAAAGAATCCCCTGGTGCCTGTCACTCATCTGGCAATAACCAGTGTATACTGGGCAATGCTTGTCAGTTTCGCCATCTCATAGTACAGGCCGTTGATGCATTTATGGCATTTTCCGATGGGATGAGCTTACTGGATCTCACTAGTGGTTCAGGATAATGTGTTTGCTCACTTTTCCATCCTGGCATGATGCCTCCCTCAAACACTTGATAGAACATTTGAAGCCGTCGATGAAAAAAATATCACTGTAGTCATAGTGAATCTCGTGTGAAGTAAGATTCATATAATCTTCAGGTGAAAAGTTCACTTTGTTGCGGGTAATATAATGATAGCGGACGTTATTATTATTACGGTGTTGAAAGATTTTTACCAAAGTACGGACGGCTTCTAGGCTCGGGACACATAGCCAGAACATGACGGTTGCGGTGAGACAGATGGCTGAGAAGAAGACGGTCGGGCATCTGTTGTAGCGGGTTGCAACCCGCCGCCAGCCCTTGAGCCTTCCGAATATGATCTCGATGCGATTGCGGCGTTTATATTTTCTCTTGTCGTATCTGACCGGTTTTCCGCGAGATTTCTGTCCTGAAATGCAGGGCTTTTATACCTTTTGCTTCCAGGGCGTCCCTGAACCAGTCGGCGTCATCCCCGCGATCTCCCGGCATCCATTGTGCTTCAGGAAGACTATCCAGCAGGGCAGCGGCATCGGTATAATCGCTTATCTGTCCCGCAGTCATGAAAAAGCTCAGCGGTCGCCCACTCTGGTCGGTGATCGCATGCAGCTTCGTGTTTATGCCCCTCTGGTGCGGCCGATCAAGCGACCTGGATCCCCTTTTTTAGCCGCACGCTCGAAGCCGTGCGGTGTGCCTGGAGATACGTCGCATCAGTCATGATGGTCTGGGGCTCTGCCTTTCCGGCAGCCAGACCGTCCATCATCCGGGCGCAGATCCCCATGGCGCCCCAGCGCTTCCAACGGTTTTAGAGCGTCTTATGTGGACCGTATTCCCGGGGCGCATCGCGCCAGCGCAAGCCGTTCCGACTGACAAAAATGATGCCGCTCAGCATTCGGCGGTCATCAACGCAGGCTCTACCATGGCTCTTAAAGAAAAAGGGCCGCAGACGCTCCATTTGTTCGTCCGGCAGCCAAAACAGGTCGCTCATCTCCAGTCTCCTCACAGAGCCTGAATCAGATTCCCGCACTCAAATCAATGGGTTGTTATCATAGGGGATGAAGCCAGTCTGGAAAGCACTCGGGGGCTCAACTCGCGTTCATCACCATTTTCCCATTCGACCGCGAAAGTGTGTTGTCGCCATGACACGGACGCTGCGGCTTCATGGGCTACGTGGGCGAAATGCACCGTGACATTTGCCTGCCGCGCTAACTGACTACTGGCGGAGATCACCATCATGACACCCGCCACGACCATGGCGGCATGACCAATATGGTGAAACAAGCGATCATGCAGGTGCGGCAACAGGTACTTCATGATTATTGATGACAGAACCGCCGCCGCAGCAACAGCGATACCCGCAATGCTGGCCCGGGTATTCAACAGGCCGAACTCAGCGTAGAGAGCGATCTTGAGCACATGCAGCATGATTTCGTTGGCCGCGCGGGTTGCGACGATTTCTTCCTTCCGCAGACCAAGTCGATAATAAAACCCATTGAACACCAGGCCGACCGCTCCGGTAAAACCGGAAATGAAGCCGGCGGTAGCACCCAGTACGTGCAGTTCGATAGCGTGGGGCGTTTTCACAGTGACCTGGGGTGCAGGCTTGCGAAAGAGAAGGGGAAGATTCCCCATCAGGAATACGCCAAGAAGCAGCGACAGATAGGCTGGCTCCATACGGCTCAATGCCCATGCGCCCAGGGCGGCGAAGGGCAACGCGGTGGGCGCAAAATGCCGGACGATGTCCCACCGGATCGCCTGCCAGAACGAGATGATGCGCGTCGCCGAACTGGCAACTGTCCCGATCGACAGGGCGGCTGGCACCTGAGTGCCAGGCAGCACCAGCCCCAGCAGGGGCATTAGGAGCAGCCCGGCACCGCCTCCCGACACGGCGCTCAGGCCAAATGCCGCGGCTGATGCAACCAGAATCAGGGACCAGAGCAGCATGGTTTGTATGAATCCCGATTTGGATCCCTGCTCGCCGGGACCGTTGCAGGCGGCCACATCGCATGGGCGCGCGGCATCATTATTTCTGGCGAAAGCTCACGGGGATGTCAGCTTACAATGCCCCAATCTTCAGTCGTATTTGCACATCTCTAACCAGCCAGGAGGTCTGCTGTCTATGAGGCCGTGAAGGCTAGAGCTCTATGGGTAATTTAACGATACACCTTACGCCAGGGTTGTTGTGAGACAAGACGATCGTGCCCCGGTGCAGTTGTACTACGGCTTTCACCATGGTAAGCCCTAGCCCGTTACCGTCATGCGTACGGCTTGTATCAAGACGGACAAAGCGGTCGATTACCCGAAGCATGGCTTCGTCCGGAATGCCTGGACCATTATCGGCTATTTCTATCGTGATGGTCTTGTCCGAAAGCATTATGGTCGCTGTGATGGTGGTCTGGTCAGGCGTATGGCGTACGGCATTCTCGATCAGGTTGGAGAATGCCTGCCGTAAAAGGACTGGATGACCGATGACGGTAGGGCAGGCGGGAATGATTTCGGTTTCCAGGCGCTGTCCATTGTCTTCGATAACGGATCGATACGGTTCTAGAACTGATTCCAGAAGTCGTGCGGGATCGAGGGGTTCCATTTCGTTGTTCCATGCCCCGGACTCAAGTTGCGCCAGCTTGAGCAGCGAGGAAAATATTTCCAATGCGGCATCCAGATCCTCGATTGCACACTCGACCTGCTCATGCATGGTATCGGAAGGTCCATGTGCCCCAATGGCGCGCTCAAGATTCTGGCGCATACGCGCCAGCGGGCGGCGCATGTCGTGCGCGATGTCATTGGAGACCTGTTTCAGACTTGCAATCAGGTATTCATTCTGGTCGAGCATCGCATTGAGGCTCTCCGAGAGATGATCAAGCTCATCATCCGTGCCACGTAGCGGGATGCGGCGAGACATATCGCCCTGCATGATGCTCCGTGCCGTCCTGCTTATCGTCTCGATCCATTTCAGGATCAGGTTGCTCAGGAAAAGGCCGCCCGCTACCCCTATCAGACCAAATCCTGCAATGCCCCACAGGATCGTTGTCCATAATGCGCGTTGGAGATGCGTCAGGGGCGAGGCATCCATGCCCACGAAGTAATAGCCGCCGTCATCAAGGCGATAACCTATTCCATAAACGATATCCTGGTTGATTTCTTTCGGCAGGCGATGGGACCATGCCAGCCAGCGTTCGCCCGGCACTGGTCGCAGATGCAGCATGTTGCCTGCGACAATGACCTGTCCGGAGTCCTGAAGCAAATAATGGAAACCGGGTTCATGTTCGATCAGTCCTTGCACAACTGGCAGGAGATGACGGACATCCGCAACACCAGCATCTGCAAATGTCTCATGGCTCTCGTTCTCCACTTCCCGGCGGATCTGCTGGCGCATGGTTGACTGGCTGTAAAGGCCTGACGTTATAGTCATGACCATGCCGCCCAATATAAAAAGACCGGCGAACAACGTGACGATACGAAACGACGTCGTGGCGATGATACGTCGTGTCTCCACATTTCGGCGTCGGGATATCCTATTCCACGACATCATTGGACATATTTATCATGTAGCGACATCCTCTCAGGATATGGATGACCGGACAAGATCCACCCGTCCCCGATCATGACAGGTCCGGTTGGCATAGGCTCC
Organism: Novacetimonas pomaceti; assembly: GCF_003207955.1. Taxonomy (NCBI): domain Bacteria; kingdom Pseudomonadati; phylum Pseudomonadota; class Alphaproteobacteria; order Acetobacterales; family Acetobacteraceae; genus Novacetimonas; species Novacetimonas pomaceti. The sequence continues at coordinate 6,542 of NZ_NOXG01000029.1, read as the reverse complement.
AGCCCTGTGGCCTGACTTTACCCTCAATGGTCTTTCCGCGTTAACCCCTTTGCCTTGTCCTGTCCGGAGAGAACTTACCGTCTTTTATTTTTTATATGCCTGCGCGTACGTAGTATTTGTTTTAATACCGTATAAAATATAATACATATACATCCACATTTATGATATGTATCACATGAAATATTGATATTATTTATTCTGTATTCAATTTGGAGACATGGTCGATACATTAAAAAATGCCAATAATTGTCTATCCATCGTCATGGATGGTGTCATGTAACAATGATTCTGATAACCTGATCAAGAACTCAGTCTCGCTGGGCGGGACATTAAATTTGTTGATTGGCCTGCTTCATGACGCTGGTAACACGCCCCCGCCTGCTTTTGGTTGAAGATGACCACGCAACTACGGATTACGTGCGGCAGGGACTGGAGGAAAGCGGAATTGACGTGGTTTGTGTCGCTAACGGGACCGATGGATCGCAGCATGCCCTGTCGCAAACGTGGGATATCGTCATTCTGGATCGCATGCTGCCTGGTCTGGATGGACTGACAATTCTCATGCGCATGCGCTCTTATGCCATCATGACGCCAGTCCTGTTCCTGACGACGATGGATGGCGTACCAAGCCGTGTCGCCGGTCTGCGGCATGGTGCGGATGATTACATGATCAAGCCATTTGCATTACGCGAGTTGGTCGCGCGCGTGCAGGTACTGCTTCGTCGATCATCTTCCTTCCAGCATACAACAATAATGAATGTGGCTGACGTTGAACTCAATCTGCTGACGCTTGCAGTGACACGGAATGGCGAAAAGGTTCTTCTGCAGCCTCAGGAACTAAAACTTCTGGAATATTTCATGAGGAATGCAGGCACGGTGCTTTCCCGGCAAATGTTGCTGAAGGATGTCTGGCATATGGATTTCCCGGTTCGTACGAACATCGTCGAAACGCATATTTGTCGTCTGCGGGAAAAACTGGGGCAGGACGGCCAACCTCTGATCCACACCGTCAGGGGTAGCGGTTATGTCATGAGTGCGTGACTCCCTGGCGGTATAGGATGATCTTGCATGCATGCCCGGTTCGGCCATCCTGGATGAGATGGGTACGCAAGCAGGATGACCATGGCGTGTAGGCAAATGCCTTTCGGTCCGACATCGTAGTCGGCCATTAACGATCGCAGCGACAACGGAATAGAGATCACTGCGCATATAATTCGCGTCCCGCAGGAGAAGCGGGGTTCCCATAGCCGCCTTGGGAAAGTCTTCAAGGAAGTTGATGCCCACTATCTATTGCCGGGATAGCATTATCCCACAGACCCATTTCTATGTAATATTATATTGTTTTTGTCACGATATAAATGAAATACAAGTCGCATGCAGAGCACTGAAACGACAGCCTTTGATAGCACAATGACAAGAAGTACATTCACGATATCATTCCATTCGTTCAATATACAGAAATATTTAATACATTATGTCTGTACCCCGAATATCCGGCCGATGGCAGCCGTCACGGCCATCGCTACGATGCCCCAGAATATGACCCGCATTGCCGGACGCCATGGTGAGGCCCCACCTGCACGCGCACCCACGACTCCCAACACCGCCAGACCAATCAGGGATACAGCGGATACACTCCACGAGACCACGCTGGCTGGCGACAGCAGGGCTGCCAGCACGGGCAGTATGGCACCGGAAGAGAATGCGCTAGCCGATGCAAAGGCGGCCTGTACCGGGCGCGCCGCAGTCGCGTCCGAAATGCCGAGTTCATCGCGGGCGTGCGCCCCCAGTGCATCATGCTTCATGAGCTGAAGGGCAACCTTGCGTGACAGAATATCATCCAGGCCACGCTGACGGTATATCCCGGCCAGTTCGCTCACTTCAGCGTCCCAGCTACTGCCAAGCTCCTTTTTTTCGCGGGCGAGGTCAGCCTTCTCAGAATCCGCCTGCGAGCTAACGGACACATATTCCCCTGCGGCCATGGACATGGCCCCGGCAGCCAGACTGGAAATTCCAGCCAGCAGGATGCTCCCCTGTGTCGCATGGGCGCTGGCGACACCAATGATCAGGCTGGATGTTGACAGGATACCATCATTCGCCCCCAGAACAGCGGCCCGCAGCCAGCCCAGACGGGAGGTCGCGTGGATTTCTTTGGGGCGCAGCGGTATTTTACTTTCCATATTCATCGGATACATTCCCTGTCAGCAGCATTCTCTGAAAAACATTGTCCCGGAGAATGAAGTAATGAAAACACGCGGCCAGCGCATGACCCGTGGCAAGCACGATGATCAGCCAGCCATTCCACTGGTGCAGCCAGTGCAGAATGCCGACTGTCGATGTCGGAAACCTGCCAAAGGGCGGCATGATCTGAATGGACAGGAAACTCATGGCCTGCCCATTGCCCCATCGCCACAGATATCCCAGGAGGATTTCCAGCAGGACTAAACCATACAGGCTGTATTCCACGCAGCGCGCCAGCATGGCATCAAGCCAGCGATCGGCGGCGCGGATCTGCCGTCCCCAGCCTAGTCGCCATAGCAGGCGTGCGGGAAACAGAACGCTCAGTACCATGCCTGCCGTCAGGTGGGTCACCACCAGTTGATGGTGTAGCGGGTTCCGGAACAGGCCCCATAAATTCGCGGTTGCGAACTGCAGTATGATAATGGCCGTGCATCCCCAGTGGAAAATGATTGTTGGTGCGTCATAACGTGCTGGGGAAAGGCCAGATTTGTATTTCATCCGAACGATCATATCACTCAAACATGACGCGAACCTGAACGATTGGCCGCCTTGCCGATACCTGCGGTCCGTTGGTGTTCAGACTGTAAAAAACGAATGGAGATGGTAAACCCACGACGACACCGGCAGCGAGCAAGGAACCTGTATCCAGATAACTGTGTGGCGCCCGTGACCTAATGACATCGCAGAATATGTGCAAGCTACGGCCATTTTCGGTAAACCGGATCGCAAATGTGATGGACTGAGCTTGTTTCCCCGTTATGGAATGGCACGCTTCCCCTGTGCGATCCGGTTCGCCAGATCGCCCCATAGGCGTGCTGTTGCAAGGTTGATGTCTGCCTTTACCGAAAAAGGAGACTGGGTGCGTGAGAAAGGAGAGAGGGACATCCGTTCGCCGATAACGAAATGCCCTTGTGAAAACAGCATGATGGACAGCGATCCCTGCTGGCCCTGCCCGATGGGGCGCATGACGGCAATACGCATATGGGGCGGCGGTATCGCAATGGTATGGAAAGCGCGTAGTTCTGCATCCCCCGAAGGACAGGCTACGCTCTCCAGCACCGCATCACGCAGGACGGAATGGGGATATCCGCCATACGTGCCGTCGACATGCAGCCGGATACCCTGTTCCACTGTCTCGCAAATACCGTTTGTTTCTGTTTCTGTTTCGGCGCGCGCCACACAGCCGGATATGCTGACTATCATCAGGATTGCCAATCCGTAATGCACTATCGATCTCATAATATTTGTCCGGCCTCCTGGCACCTGACCCTGGCCATGCCATCATGCCGATGCTCGCTGTTCTTGTAACACGCAGACATGACGTGAACCTGAACACGGAAAATAAGGTCACGGGGGAGACGCTGCTAGCAAGAGATCAGCCGTTATGAGCAATGGTAGGGCGGCCAATCCTTGTAGCAGGCAGCATGGTACTCAGTATTACCATGCATGCCGGCGATCATTTTGTGCAGGCAGCCAAAGTGAAAAGTCTGAATTGTTTTCCATAGAAGCGGCAGCCGCGATAATTTATTTTCCGCTATGTGTTTTCGTCCATCGCCAAAGCAGAATAGACACCTTTTTATGACCTTCAGGCATATTTTTTAAAAATAATAAATTAAATTACGAGAACGATATAATATCACAATTCTCTTTTATTCACATTGTGTCTTTAACAAAAACATCATGTTGTGGAAAGAAGACCGGGTATATGATATCTGTCTGGATTACGACCTTTTTTACGATAATATGAGAAACATTTGCGACCGTGCGAACTGACATCACGCAGGATTCCGGCGGTTTGCGTTACCCGATTGTCCCGGCGTGTATGTGAGGGAATTTTCTTCTGGGGCATCGGCGGTTTCATCTCCGTTGCGGGGCAGGCCCAGACCGCCATTGCGGGTGGGCAGGCCCATCTGGGCGCCAGTACACCTTTCTTGGCCCAGATTGACCCGGCGACCGTGCGTGATTCCTGGCAAGCAGGCGCAATCACGACCAGCCACAGCCAAGATACGCCGTCTGCCGATGGGAGCCTGCTGGGGAATATGGGGGGACTGCGTCCATGGCTGGCCCGCTACGGCCTGACGCTGAGCATTCAGGACGTCAACGAGTTATGGGGTAACGCCACGGGCGGGATCGGCAGTACCAATGGCGATGGCAAGGGATCGGGCACGGGTCCTTCCTATATCGGCATTACCATGCCGACCCTGATGGCGGATCTGGAAAGGATGATCGGGCTTAAAGGCGCGACAATCAACATCAGTGCCCTGCAGATCCGGGGACGTGCCGTCACTCAGGACCATCTGGGCAATTTCAACCCCATCAGCGGATTTGAGGCGGATCGCTCCACCCGCCTGTTTGAACTTTGGTACCAGCAGTCCTTTCTCAGGGGCGCGCTGGACGTCAAGATCGGCCAGCAGGATCTCGATACGGAATTCCTGATCAGCGATTACGCGTCCCTGTACCTCAACGCCAATTTCGGATGGCCAATGGGTCCTTCGGTCAACCTTTATGCTGGCGGTCCTTCATGGCCGCTTGCAGCTCCCGCAATCCGGTTGCGCTACCGACCCGGTGAAAAATACACATTCATGTTCGCGGCGGCGGATGACAATCCGTCGGGTAATCAGGATAGCAGTGTCTTTGGCGTGACCGGAAACCCGGCGGACCCCACCAGCCAGACCATAAGGGATGGAAGTGGCACGCAGTTCAATATGGGAACCGGCGCGCTACTGATTACCGAAATTCAGTATGCCTTCAATCCTCAATCTGGCGACAGTGGACGCGCGGCCAGTCATCCGGGCCTGTCAGGCGTTTATAAACTTGGAGGCTATTATGATACGGCACGATTTCCGGATTATCGATATAACACACAGGGACTGTCTCTTGGCGCGGATGGTGGTACACCCCGCTGGGATCGGGGAAACTGGCTGATTTACGGGATAATCGACCAGTTGATCTGGCGTCCGTCGCCTGATGCATCACGCGCACTTGGCCTGTTTGTCCGGGCGACGGGTAATAGTGGTGATCGCAATATCATAAGCTTCGCCATTGATGCCGGCCTTAACCTGAAGGCGCCCTTTTCAGGCAGGACGAATGATACACTTGGTCTGGGCTGGGGTATCGGTCGCGTCACATCAGGCGTGCGTGCCTATGATCGCGCGCGCGGTGCCCTGGTGCAGGGAAACGAAAATCATTTTGAACTGACCTATCAGGCCCAGATCACACCATGGATGGTCGTGCAGCCCGATTTCCAATATGTCCTGAACCCCTCGGGCGGCACGGGAGATCCATCCTGTCCGACGCACCGGATTGGTAATGAAGCCGTATTCGGGTTGCATACCAATGTGAATTTCTAGGGCGTGTCGTCAGTTAGCATCTGACGGCATGAGGCTTGTACTCCCGTTTGATCTGTGATGTTTTCTCCCTGTTTTCAGGGAGAGAATGAATGCGACGATATGGCCTGAGTGACAGCCAGTGGGAACGGATAAAAGATCTTCTCCCGGGTCGTGAAGGCCATGTCGGCGGAACGGCTGCCGATAACCGTCTGTTTGTGGAAGCGGTTCTATATCGTTACCGTGCCGGCATTCCTTGGCGTGACCTGCCTGTCCGTTTTGGTGACTGGAAAAACGTCCACCGGCGACTGCGTCGCTGGTGCGAAGGCGGCGTGATCGAACGGATTTTCCGGCATCTGGCCGCCGATCGTGACAACGAATATATGATGATCGACAGCACGATTGTCCGGGCGCACCAGCACAGTGCGGGTGCCCGTAAAAAAGGGGCGCGGATCAGGCTATCGGGCGGTCCCGTGGCGGACTGACTTCGAAAATCCACGCTATTGTCGATGCTGCAGGAAAGGCGGTTGTCCTGTCCCTGACGCCCGGTCAAAGAGCGGACATCACGGAAGCAGGTCCCCTGCTGGATGAAGTCGACCCTGCAGCTTTTATCGCCGACAGGGCTTATGACGCCGATCCGCTTATCGAAAAGATCGAAGAACGGCAGATCACACCGGTTATCCCTTCAAGGAAAAACCGACGTAATCCACGAAAAATCAGCTTCCTGCTTTACAAAAACAGAAACATCATTGAACGCTTCTTCGCCAGGCTGAAGCAGTTCAGGGGCGTTGCAACACGCTACGACAAGCTGAAGTCAACATTCCTCGCAGCAGTGCAACTCGTTTCCGCCATCATCGGAATTAACTGACGACACGCCCTAGCAGCCTGTCGGGTTGGGGTACCCTGTGAAGGGGTAAGGCTGTAGAGTGTCGCGATGAGCCGCTTCATCCCGTTTGACCGATCCCAGCCGTATCT
>NZ_NOXG01000028.1:0-20116 GCF_003207955.1 Novacetimonas pomaceti | reverse complement strand
CGGAGAAACGGATGGCTTTGACACCCAATTCGTAAACCCAATCAAAAGTTTAGGCGATACCCGCCGCCCAGTCTCGACCGCCCCCGTGAATAAGATGGGTTAGGGCATTATCGGGCATGGGGCGCTGCAGTTGTAGCGCATCGTCCAGAGGCCCCTTCATCCACAGATCCAGTTCTTCCTGCCGGGTCAGGATGACCGGCATGGCTTTCGGATGAATGGCGCCGACTTCCCGATTGGCAGTAGTGGTCAGGAAGCCGAACAGGTCATCCGTCGTCTCGCCATCCGCCAGTTTTCGTACTGACGTCCACCGGCACCAGATCCCTGCAAAGAAAGCCAGCGGCTCCCCATCGCTACGGGCAAACCAGACGGGCCTGCTGGTCCCATCCGGCAGGCGCTCCGGTTCGGAAAAGGCCGTGAGCGGCACCAGGCAGCGATGCGCCACACCTTCCCAGCGCTTCCACCATGTCGAGGTCGGGTTGCGGATATTGGTCACACCCCGATCGACCCTGTGGCCTTTCAGGTAGTTCGGCGGCGTGGGCATGCCCCAACACGCCATGACCAGTTCACGCCCGTCCTGCGCGTTCCGCACGATGGGCGCCAGGGTGTTGGGCCAGATCTCGGGCAGGGGCCGGAGATTGCCGGTGCGGTCGGTCATGACCCGGGCCGCCTCCCGGATCGCCTGCTGGCTGCCGGTCATCGCATAGAGGTTGCACATCACGCCGTCCTTTCGCGAGTCCGGATATGGGTGTCCTGCCGGATGGTATCCACCCTGCACGAAGGGGGTGGCCGGACTGTTCCTGATAAACCCCTGCAATCCAGACAGTTTTCATCGAGCCTGGATCGGACGGCAGGCCTGTGCCCGCGCCCGGATCGCAACCGCTTTTCCAGGATGGGTTGACATTCGTCACCATGCCAGAACAAATAACGAACACGATCACTGATTCCGTGCCAGAAACACCCGAATGGACTGTCCGACCCCATGCCCGCACCCAAACCCCGTCCCGCGCTGGAGGCGCTGAGAGCACAGGTCAGCCGCCTCGAAGGCCAGGGCCGACGCAGGCGGGGCGTGCTGCCCTTCGGCATGCCCGAGATTGACGGTCGTCTGCCAGATGGCGGCCTGGCTCTGGGCGCGCTGCATGAGGTGGCAGGCGGCGGCCATGACGCCCTGAATGCAGCAGCATCCGGGCTGTTTTCCGCCGGGATCGCAGCCCGGACACGGGGCAAGGTGCTGTGGATCGCCACCCGTCAGGACCTGTATGCCCCAGCACTGCAGCAGGTCGGGCTGTCGGCGCGACGGACCATCTATGTCGCGGCCAGTTCGGACGTCGATGTCCTGGCCTGTTTCGAGGAGGCATTGCGTCGTCAGGGGCTGGGCGCAGTCGTCGCCGAGGTGGGCCGCCTGTCCATGACCGCCTCGCGCCGCCTGCAGCTGGCGGCCGAGACATCCGGCGCACTGGGCATCGCCATACGACGCTGGCGGCGACAGACGGATGCCGCCGATTTCGGCCAGCCCACCGCTTCGGTCACCCGGTGGCGGGTATCCGTCCTGCCATCCGTGCCGCTGCCGGTTCCCGGTGTCGGCCGGTCCCGCTGGCTGCTGGAACTGATCCGTGCCCGCGCGGGCGAATGCGCCGATTTCGAAGTGGAGGCCTGTGATGCCAAAGGGAGACTGGCACCGTGTCGTCTCGCTCTACCTGCCACTCTGGCCGACAGACCGGATCAGGAAGCGGCTGGGCACCGACGCGCCCGCGCCTGACCGCCCGCTGGCACTCGTCGGGCGGGAAGGGCGGCGACGGGTCGTGCTGTCGGTCGATCTCGCCGCCCGCAGGCTGGGCCTGCGTCCCGGCACGCCTGTCGCGAAAGCGCAGGCGCTCCATCCCGATCTGCTCATCATGGATGCCGACCCGGACGGTGACCGGGCTGGACTGGAGCGGCTGTCGCTGTGGTTCCAGCACCGCATCGCCCCCATCGTGGCTCCCGATCCGCCAGACGGCATCGTGCTGGATACGACCGGTGCCGATCACCTGCATGGGGGTGAGGCCGTCATGCTGGAGAACATGGTCTCGCGCCTGAAGGAGGCCGGGATCACGGCCCGGGCCGCGATTGCCGATACGTGGGGCGCCGCCCATGCGCTGGCGCGTTATGGCCGGGAACGCATCACCCTCGTGCCGCCTGGTGAGACGGCGGCAGCGATCACTGATCTACCCATCGAAGCCCTACGCCTGCCAGCGGATATCATTGATGGCCTCCATGGGCTGGGCGTGTCACGCATCGGTCCTCTGGCCGGCATGCCGCGCGCGCCGCTGACCCTGCGCTTCGGCCCGGATGTCGCCCGCAGGCTGGACCAGGCTTTCGGGCGGCAGGCGGAAGCCATTGTCCCGGTCCGGCTGCAGGCGCCGGTGCAGGTCAGCCGGAATTTTGCCGAACCGATCAGCGCAGCCGAGACCATTGCCCGCTACATCACCAAACTCGTGCCGCCCCTGTGCGCCGGGTTGGAGGAACGCGAGCAGGGCGTGCGCCGCCTCGACCTGCTGCTGCACCGGGTGGACAGCCGAACCGAGGCCGTCCGTGTGGCTACGGCCATGCCGGTGCGGGACGTCAGACGCCTGACCCGTCTGCTCTGTGACAGGATCGAGACCATCGATCCGGGCTTCGGGATCGAGCGCATGGTGCTGACCGCGTCGCTGGCCGAGCCGATCCTCCACCGCCAGGGTGTCTCCGCCCTGATCGAGGAAGAAGAGGCCGACGTCTCCGACCTGATCGACACCCTGGCCAACCGCGTCGGCACACAGGCCCTGTATCGCTTTGCCCCGGTGGAAAGCGACGTGCCGGAACGGGCTGTCTGCCGCGTGCCCGCACTCGCACCCGAGGACGGAAAGGAGTGGCCGGATCACTGGCCACGCCCCACGCGCCTGTTGCCCCGTCCCGAGCCGATCCAGACCATGGCCGTGTTGCCCGACCATCCGCCGATCTTCTTCATCTGGCGTGGCATCCGCCGCCGGATCAGATGCGCTGATGGCCCCGAGCGGGTCTTTGGCGAATGGTGGAAGGGCGATGCCGAACTGACCACCGTGCGGGACTATTTCCGGGTGGAAGATACCAGCGGCGAGACATTCTGGGTTTACCGGACCGGGGATGGCGAACATGGCGAGACCGGTTCGCAGGGCTGGTTCCTGCATGGTCTCTTTGAATGAGCGTGGCATACGCCGAACTGCAGGTGACGACGTATTTCTCGTTCCTGCGCGGCGCATCCTCACCAATTGAACTGTTCGAGCAGGCGAAGGCCCTTGGCATTGAAGCGCTGGGCATCTGCGACCGTAATTCCCTGGCGGGCATGGTGCAGGCCCATGTCGCGGCCAAAGAGACCGGCATCCGCCTGGTCGTGGGCTGCCGTCTCGATCTGGCCGATTTTCTGCCCGTGCTGGTCTATCCGACGGATCGGGCCGCTTATGGCCGGTTGTGTCGGCTGCTGAGCCTTGGCAAGGCCCGGGCCGGAAAGGGGAAATGCCGTCTGCTCTGGGAGGATCTGGTCACATGGGGTGAGGGCCTCCTTGTCATCCTGATCCCGGATACGGCGGATGATGCCTGCGCCCTGCAGCTTCGCAAGCTGCAGGATGCCTTTGGCGACCGGGCCTCCATGGCGCTGACCCTGCGGCGTCGGCCCAATGACCAGATGCGGCTGTATGAACTGGCGCACCTCGCCCATCAGGCGCGGGTGCCAGCGGTCGTGACCAATGACGTGCTGTTCCACACCCACGACCGGCGTATCCTGCACGATGTGGTGACCTGCATCCGCAACCACACCACCATCGACGAGGCCGGGTTTGCCCGTGAGCGCCATGCGGACCGTTACCTCAAGCCGCCTGCAGAAATGGTGCGACTGTTCAGCCGGTATCCCGAGGCGGTGGCCCGGACCACGGATATTGTGGAGCGCTGCCATTTCTCGCTCGATGATCTGGCCTATCAATATCCCGACGAGGTCTCCGTCCCGGGCCAGACGCCGCAGCAGGCGCTCGAAGCCCTGACCTGGGAAGGGGCGGCAGCGGCCTATCCCGAAGGCATTCCGCCCGAGGTCAGGAACATCCTCAACCATGAACTCGCCCTGATCGGGCGCATGGATTATGCACCGTATTTCCTTACCGTCCACAGCATCGTCCGTTACGCCCGCTCGCAGGGCATCCTGTGCCAGGGGCGGGGATCAGCGGCCAATTCCGCTGTCTGCTATGTACTGGGCATTACCGCCATCGATCCGGCACGGACGTCGCTGCTCTTCGAGCGCTTCGTATCCGAAGAGCGCCGCGAGCCGCCCGATATCGACGTGGATTTCGAGCATGCGCGCCGGGAGCAGGTCATCCAGTGGATTTATGGTCATTATGGCCGCAACCACGCAGCCCTTACGGCCGTGGTTACGCGCTATCGTGCGAAGGGCGCGCTGCGCGATGTCGGCAAGGTCATGGGTCTGCCCGAAGACCTGATCCGCACCCTGTCCGGCCAGATCTGGGGTTGGGGGCGCAAGCTGGATGATGACGCGCTGAATGAAACGGGGATCGACCTCTCCGACCGGCGGATCCGGCTGACGCTGGATCTGGCGCGCTGCCTGATCGGCATGCCGCGCCACCTGTCGCAGCATCCCGGCGGGTTTGTCCTGACCCATGACCGGCTGGATGAACTGGTGCCGATCGAACCGGCGGCCATGGACGGTCGCCAGATCATCGAATGGGACAAGGACGATATCGACGTCCTGAAATTCATGAAGGTCGATGTGCTGGCCCTTGGTATGCTGACCTGCATGAAGAAGGGGCTGGACCTTCTGGCCGAACACAAGGGACAGCATTACACGCTGCAGACCATTCCGGCCGAGGATCCGCGGACCTACGCCATGATCCGGAAGGCGGACACGATCGGGGTGTTCCAGATCGAATCCCGCGCCCAGATGTCCATGCTGCCACGTCTCAGGCCCCGGGTGTTCTATGATCTGGTGATCGAGGTGGCCATTGTCCGGCCCGGTCCCATCCAGGGGGACATGGTGCATCCCTATCTGCGCCGGCGGGCCGGGCAGGAAAAGGAGATCTACCCGACGCCGGAACTCGAAAAGGTGCTCAAGAAGACGCTGGGCATTCCGCTGTTCCAGGAACAGGTGATGCAGGTGGCCATGGTGTGTGCCGGGTTTTCGGCGTCCGAGGCCGACCAGTTGCGCCGGGCCATGGCGACGTTCAAGAATACCGGCACGGTCTCGCGTTTCCGCACGCGACTGATCGAAGGCATGACGGCGCGGGGTTATCCCGCGACCTTTGCCGAGCGCATCTTCCAGCAGCTTGAGGGGTTTGGCAGTTACGGCTTTCCCGAAAGCCATGCGGCCTCATTTGCCATCCTTGCCTATTCGTCATCCTGGATGAAATGCGCCCATCCAGATGTGTTTCTGGCCGCCCTCCTGAACAGCCAGCCGATGGGGTTCTACGCCCCGGCCCAGCTTGTGCGCGACGCCCGCGAGCATGGGGTCGAGATCCGGCCGGTCTGCGTCAACGCCTCGCGCTGGGACAGCACGCTCGAAGGCCCGGAGCGGGATGACGGGCTGTTTGCCGTCCGCCTGGGTATGAACCTAGTGAAAGGACTGGCCAACGAGGATGTGGCCCGGATCGTGGCAGCGCGGGGTAACCGGCCCTTTGCCTCGGTCGATGATCTGTGGCGCAGGGCAGGGGTGAAGGGGGCGGCCCTGACCCGTCTGGCCGAGGCGGACGCTTTCCGGCCGGGGCTGGGTCTGGCCCGGCGCGAGGCGCTGTGGGCGATCAAAGCACTACGTGACGAACCCCTGCCGCTGTTTGCCGCAGCCGCCGTCATGCGTGAGGCGGAAGAACCCGACGTGCTGCTCCAGCCCATGCGGGACGGGGCTGAGGTCGCGCGAGATTACAACCGTACCGGCCTAACCCTGCGGGATCATCCCGTGGCGTTCCTGCGCCCAGATCTCGTTGAGCGCGGGATAGTGACGTGTCGGCAGGCCCTGGAGGCCCGGGGCAGAAGCAGCCTGTCGGTGGCCGGACTGGTGCTGGTCCGCCAGCGGCCCGGTTCGGCCGAAGGTGTGGTGTTCATGACGTTGGAAGACGAAACGGCCGCGATCAACGTGATCATCTGGCCTGATATGTTCGAGCGTTTCCGCCGGGTGGTCCTGTCAGGCCAGATGCTGGGGGTTGTCGGGCGGCTGCAGAAGGAAGGGGAGGTGATGCATCTGGTGGCACGCGAGATCGGTGATCTCTCCCACCTGCTGGCCGATGTGGGGAATCGGTCGCTGCAGCCTCTCTCCAACCTTGATCAGGACAGGTCTGTCGAAAATATCTTTGTGAAGGCCCGGAATTTTCATTGAATGTTGTGTCAGAAGGATAATTCATCTTCGCGATGTTCGCTTACGCCTACACATTGGTCATGCGGAGTGCTGGACTGTGTTTCGCAAAGCGGACATCATTGCTTGAAAGTCTTATCTCCGGATCCAGCGGCAATATTCATTCTGCTTCGTTTCTTAGCTGGTCGCCTCGCCTATGATAGGCAGAGTCTTTAGATGGTTGTCGATGACCTTGACTATATGACGGGACATCGGAAGATGCGCCTTCTCGGATGACCATCGATCCATGAAGAGACCGACAGTTTCACGTGCCGTGTCGAGGACCAGCTTTCTCGGCAGCGCGGCCTTGCCGGCGAGGTGAAGAAGTTCCTCTTTCGTGAATTGATCAAACCGTCGCGTACGACTGAAATTCAAGGCCGACTGATCGCCCGGAATGTAGGGAATCGTCGATACGAAGTCATAGGCAGGAGAGAGCTTGGCGGTCCGCTGGTCGGGGTAGATGAGTGACCAATTTTTCAGATGCATATCCCCGTTGCCGATGAGGGTATTGAAAGTCAGGCGACGGATGAACTCGGCAACATCGTTATGATCGGACTCAGCCGCGATCACCGACGCGATGCTGCGGTTGCTTGCCTTTTTGTACTTATCTTCGGAATAGACCCCATAGACCTGAGCAAAGTCCTCGATATGGATGGATGTGCCATCTTCGCGACGATCAAAGCGCTCGATGATAAAAGCCTTGTCTCCAAGCTGGTCGATGCCGTCCGGCAAGTTTTTGATACCGCTAATATCTACCAAGCCGATAGGTGGGACATTGATGCCAACCATGCGAGCAAGCGTCATCATCGAGAATTCGTTTTCAGGGACGCCATGATACTCTCTTGAGGGAAGCTTGACGATCCAACCGCCCCCGATCCCACTTGCTGGAATGGTCAGGCCACCGGCAGCGTCGATGACGGCTGAAAATTTCAACTGAACCCCAGCAAGCGAAAACCGGAGCGCGTTTTCATGGGTGTTTGAGCCCTTAACCTCGACTTGATCATCGAGATCATCAAACAAAGGCCGTGCTTCATCTTCAGCGACCTCGACCGTCACAGCCCCGGGCAGGTCGCGGCCGAGGGCTTGGATCAGGAAGAACTCACGCGTCTCATTGACGCCCGCCTTTTCTGCCAGATAGCTGCGGAGACGACCTTCAGGAAGCAGGTTCGAGAAGAACGGCATGAGCTTCACTTTGATCGGCCTGAAGTCGTTCCGCAACTCTCCATACTGGTCTTTGAAGGACAAACCGAGCGTTTCTCTATCTGCGTTACCAATATAGGCGTCATTGAACGTAAAGATTGATCGTTCATCGCCAAGATGCGTGAGTGTCCCGATCGGTTTGCCATGGAGTTTGACGGTCAGGAAGGAAACATCAGGCATCATCGTCCTCCTCATCAAGAGAATAGGCCGGACGTGATAGGGTATCTCCGCTATCGGGTAGCGGATCATGTGAAGCCTTGTTGCGGATCGTGCGCATTATTGTGAGGCTTTCATTGAGTGAGACCATCTCTTTTCCTGGACGACCGATCTGCTCAATTATGTGACGCAGTTTTTTCATTTCCTCGAGGTCGAGCATCGATACTCGGAACCGGTGCAAGTCGGAGATAGACTTCTGAAGTCGCTGAAGTCCTTCGAGGTCTGGCATGCTCATTTGGATGCCGCGCATTGTCTCACTGATTCGCTGCATCTCCTTTTGGATTGCAACGACGTCTTTGCGGTTGGAGCTGATCGCATCGCGGCTTAGGGAACGCACGACGGCCACAGCCTTGCGTGGAACAAGAGCAAGCTCCAGATCAAGGGCATGAGCGAGCGCGGCCAAGCTTGAGAGGCGTAGGTCGACAGCTCCTGCTTCGATCCGGGAAATCTGCGCTTGAGGCACCCCAGCCAACGCGCTCAACTCGCGTTGGCTTAACCCCTTGGTTTTGCGCGCCGCTTGCAATCGCTCTGCTATGCCTGTTATGTCGTAGCTCATAGCAATGTTCTTTTCTGCATCAATTCACATATATGATGCAGTTTTATATATCAAAACTTTGGGTATCTTTCAAGATTGATATATATTCCGATATCAAATAATAATTTTATGTATATTTTGAGGTGGCCCCGTCCGTTCGGACAGTTTTGTGGGCTTGATAAGCTATACCCGATTGATGTCATGCCGGCATTTGGGGGCGAACTGGAAATCGTCGCTCGATTCCCCGATCATGCGGTGAAGATCCGCAATTTCTCCGAATTGAACGCGAAGCGGGGGCGTTTGAGACTTACGCCAGTCCCGCCGATTACCGCTATGACATACGCAAACGCCCGAACACGGGATTTGTGATGTTCCGACCGTGAGTTTTTCGATGCCTCGTACCCTGTTTTTTTGCGGAAATGGGGAGTGGCGGCATGGTAAAAGATACGAAACGCAAACTCGGCGGTATCGTCCCGGCCAACGATAACGGGCCGGTCGATCCTGCCGCGAAAGCGCGGTGCGATGAACTGATGTTTGCCCTGGCGAGCGCAATAGGCCGCCAGATCGCCCGCGAAGAGTTCGCCCGTCGGAAATTGGGGCGGGCGGCCAACGACAATTGTCCTCTTCCCGGCCATCGCCCGGACGGGAAGGACAGGCCGGAAAGGGGAGAGTGAATGACCCGCGTAGCTCTTTATGCCCACCATTCGTCCGACAACCAGAGTGCGGCCTCCATCGAGGACCAGTTGCGCCTGCGCGATGAAATGGCCGTCCGTGAGGGCTGGCCCATCGTGCAGACCTATCGGTGTTGATTTTCACTGAGAACTGATGGCGTGGACGGCTCCCTGTGGTCCTGAGAGGATGCTGAGGAGTTGAATGTCAGTGAAGGAAACCATCATGCGTTCCGTAATGCTGATCACATCAAACCGGCTGATCGTGAACATCATGAAGCAGGTCGACGAAATCCTTGATTACGCCGATGACGTTTCACAACCTGACAGACATTCAGCTGCCCCTATCGCTGTCTTTAATTATTCACCGATCAGCGACCAGAAACCCAGCTTGCGCTTATGCTGCGCTTTCAAGCGGGTCATAAAGGCTTCATGGGTTTCCATGCCGTTTGTCGCTGTCAGCAGTTGTGCAAGCAGCCGACAGGAGGCGAGATCCTTCGCCGCATAGGAATAATAGCGGGAAAGCGCCTTATTCAGCACGGCCTCGACCAGCAGGCGGTAAAGAAGGGTCGCCTCATTGGGATACGATTCAGACAGACGATCCGCAGCCGGACGTAGTGTTCCGTAATCACGCCCGTCCAGTTCTGCCGTATGCTCCCGCACGAGACGGGCAGCAGCGTTGAGCGCTGGCCATTTAAGAAGAGTGGAAAGGGCTACGCCCCTGACCGGGAAATTACGGATGTGATTGAGTGCCTGTTCTTCAGCATCAATCGCGTCGTAATCGCTGAGATGGCGTTGGTATGCTTGCCAGTGCGGCAGGCTAAGGCGTTCCTGAAAGATTTTCCATCGCAGGGACTGGGCTGTGTCGCGGTCGCCCACGGCTTCGCACGCTTCGATCCGAAGATCGTCATTTTCCCAGCGGAACCGGGGCGTCTCCTCAGTCTCCCGGTCGAGCCATTCGAGCGCCTCACGGGCGCGCTCCTTGTCCAGCAGGCGACGTGCAACATCGCCGATAGAGGAGGACTGACGTTCACTCAAGTTGACTGCTTCGATATAGGCATCGACGTCACCTATTGCATCGGCCAGATCCTTCAGATGACCGAGGGTCTGCATGCGCGCAAAGTCGGTACGATAGTCTCCCTTCTCATTTGAGGCGGGAAGGTCGTGCAGTCGTGCAAGCAGCGTGCTTCTGAGTATGGCCGCGCCCGGCTTCCCCAGTGCTTCACCGCACGAGACAAGCAGGTGGTCACAGGTGCCATACCCGTCGTTATCGAGAAGTGTGAGCATATCCCTGACAGTGACAGCCGGATCCCGACCAGCCTGTCGTCCCCAGAGGGAGCCAAGATCGGAGGCCGCTTCGCGAAACACATCTGACAGGTAACCGGAACTGTCATCAGAGCGCTCATAGACGGAAGGAGCAAGTTCCACGAGAAGACGCATGGCGGAAATGGCCTGCCCGACATCCGTCGTTGCAACATCGTTGAGAATGGATTGCCGTAAGGCATCGAGTTCGGTCGTAAGGGGTTTGATCCGGTCCCAGGGCAGGAATCCACGGGAACGCTGGATCGTTCGCAGCCTCTTTTCGATCTCCTTGCCGAGTTTGTCTTTCGCATGAGTGGCTGTCAGCGCCATGCGCAGCTTCCGGGTGAGCACGGCATCCTGTTCCGACAGTTCGACCAGAAGGTCTGCAAGCCGATCCGCACCAAGGGCTTTCAGATTATCTTTCGTGACGGTCGTGCCAACTTTCGCGGATGCGGCGGATTTGCGGGTGGCAGGTTTTGTAGAAGGAGTGCGGACCATGAATGCAGATTATGACAGCGACACAGGGGACGCAATCAAAAGCCGTTGTCAGGAAAAAGAGGAAAAAAGCTAATGGCTCCGCCCTCGCGCCGGTAAGGGTTCGCGTCAGCGCGCTGACGCCGTCCGATGGGGTGTCCCCGATCTTCCTGCGCTCCGTGCAGACCGGGCGATACCCCGCCTCATCGGTCATCCTTGCCGTTGCTGCCCCGCTGCTCGCCGCGAGGCAGAGGAACAGCGGGGGCTGTTCCTCGCGGAACAAAGGGCAAAGATCATGACCGGCAACATCACCACGGTGACCGATTTCCGCAACGCCATCCTCAACGGCGACAGCGTGCAGCTTATGCGCGCTGGCTCCGGCCGGCCTTCAACCAGATGCACCATGTCCTGAAATGGGGCGGCTTTGCTGTCAGCTTCTACGGTTGGAACCGGATTGATTTATTCGCCGCTGCCCGGCGCGTACGGCGCTCGCCGGCGGGGCCAGCTCGCGGAGAGTATGGCTGGAAAGAGGACGTTATTGGTTCGGGGATCACAACGCTGCCAGGACAACGCGCCGCGTCCACGGCGCGAGCGGAAGGCACCAACAGTGGGTGCCTCGGTCATAGTCCGGCGCGCTCCGCGCGCTGTCATGGACTGTAAAAGTATAACAGGAAAGTCCATCGCTATGACGGTCCCGATGGCATCCATCTCGTGCTGGACCGCGATTCTGGCGTGCTACGCATCGTCGTTGTGGTCGATCGGGCCCGATGCACCGGGAACCTGGTACGTCATTGATGACGGGTACCTTACGACCCGTCTGGCTTGTGTCGCGCGCTTCGGCCGCCTGCTAGTGTCCTGATTCTGAAGTTTCGCTGATTTTGGTAGTACGGAGGCAGAATCGCTTGACGGCCTGCAGGATGTCGTCGGCGGATCTGGTCCATTTGAAGGGCTTGGGCTGTTCGTTATGGACGGCGATGAAAGCCCTGATGTCGGCCTCCAGGGCTTCGGTCGAACGGTGAATGCCGCGCCTGATCTGCTTTTCAGTGACGAGAGCGAAAAACCGCTCCACCTGATTGATCCATGAGGCCCCGGTCGGCGTAAAATGAACGTGCCAGCGCGGGCGCCTGGCCAACCAGTCACGGATCAGCTTCGTCTTGTGGGTGGCATAGTTATCCATCACCAGATGGATATCGAGGTCAGTCGGCACATTGGTTTCGATCTGGTCAAGGAATTTGCGGAATTCCGTAGATCGGTGCTTCGGATAACACTTTCCAATGATGGTGCCGGTGGCAATGTCGAGAGCTGCGAACAGTGAGGTCGTACCGTGGCGGGTATAGTCATGTGTCCGCCGCTCGACCTGGCCGGGCCGCATCGGGAGCATGGGCTGGCTGCGATCCAGCGCCTGGATCTGGCTCTTCTCATCCACGCACAGTACCAGCGCACGCTCCGGCGGTGCCATATACAGACCAACGATGTCGCGGACCTTCTCCACGAAGAGAGGGTCGTTCGACAGTTTGAAGGTCTCTGTTCGATGCGGCTGTAACCCGAACGCTTTCCAGATGCGATGGATCGTTGACGGTGCATATCCCACGGCCTGTGCCATCGAGCGCAGCGACCAATGCGTAGCACCGCGCGGGGTTTCTTCCAGTGTCCGGCGGATCGTCTCCGCGATTTCCCCGTCGCCGATCGAGCGTGGTGTCCCCGGCCGGGGTTCATCGTAAAGCCCGTCCAGACGGTCCGTCGCAAAACGCCGGCGCCACTTGCCAACCGTGTTGATGTCCGCGCCCGTCAGGTCACGGATCGCCTTGTTCTCATGCCCATCGGCTGCGGCAAGGACAATACGGGCTCGCCGCGCAAGCGCCTGACCCGTCTTGCGCGCCCTTGCCAGAGATTCCAGTTCCTGACGCTCCAATGCCGTCAGTTCAATCGCAACCGCTACACGTCCCATTCGATTACCCCTGCCATCAGGATAATCATATAAACTTCTCGATCAGGACACTAGCAGCCTGTCGGGTTGGGGTACCCTGTGAAAGGGTGAGGCTGTAAGGTGGTGAGATGAGCAGCTTCATCCCGTTTGACCGGTCTCAGCCGTATCTTCTGCCGCCTGATCTGAAGTCGTGGCTTCCGGCTGACAATATGGCGCATTTCGTTGTTGCCGCCGTTGAGCGGGTTCCGATGAATGTGTTTTCCGTGCCAGTACGCACGGGTGGCAAGGCACATTACCATCCGCGTCTGAGAGCCCGATCCGAAAGTTTTTGAACAATACCAGCCTGTTGTGATTCATCCGTCTTTACGAAGAGATGGAGTGAATGGTGACATGGACTGGTATTGCCCGACGTGAACATAGCCGGGAAGGACTGCGATATCCATCGGATATGATGGACGGGGAATGGGCTTTGATCATGCCATTTGTGCCCCCGGCGAAACGGGGCGGTCGCCCTCGCACGACGGATATGCGCGAGGTGGTCAATGCGATGCTCTACATAGCCTCGGCCGGGTGCGCGTGGCGCCTGCTGCCGAAATGCTTTCCGCCGATCTCGACCGTCAGGCGCTATTTTTACGCCTGGCGTGATACCGGGCTGTTCGAGGTCATGAATACGGTGCTGGTCATGACCCTGCGCGAGATCGAGGGGCGTGAAGCCTCCCCGAGCGCGGGCGTGATTGACAGTCAGTCGGTGAAAACTACGGAAAGCGGCGGGCTTTCGGGCTAAGACGCGGGCAAGAAGGTCAAGGGCCGCAAGCGGCATATCGTGACTGATACCTGCGGCTTCCTGATCTTTCTCCTCGTTCATGCCGCCGATATCCAGGATCGTGATGGGGCCGTTGATGTCCTGGCGGCAATACGCAGGCGCTTTCCCTGGCTGCGCCACATTTTCGCTGATGGCGGCTATGCCGGCGAGAAATTGCGATCCGCGCTCGCCTCCATGGGAAAATGGACGGTCGAAATCATCAGGCGGTCCGATACGGTGCCTGAGCGGAACAGATGCGGATCCGGGGCCTTCATGAGCAGAAGAGCCGCTCCCAGAGGACCGATGCCTGGAATTCCGGACAGCCTGCGGCTTACCTCCTGACTTCGATGCCATGTGGCCAGTTTTTCATCGAGCTCCCTGATGTGCTCCATCAGAGCTTCATACTCTTCCGCCATCTGCGCAAACAGATCACGTGCGAGAGGTGGTAGGGTTTCTTCAGACGCAATCTGCTGGAGCAATGGTTCAACACGGGAGAGCCCCGCAGGGGCGGTCAACCCGAATTCTGCGGCGTATCCCCGAATGGGATTGGCCAACTGGGTACGTCTGCCAATGAGCCGCTCCCGCATGCCGACAAGCATGAGGGTCGCCTGCTGCTCAACCGTCTTGACGGGCACAAAACGCATGGTCGGACGGCTCATCGCCTCACAGAGGGCCTCGGCATCTGCCGCATCATTCTTGCTGCGCCTGACGTAAGGTTTGACAAGCTGTGGCGCCATCAGCCTCACTTCGTGGCCGAGCGCGCCAAGGGTTCTGGCCCAGTGATGGGAAGCCCCACAAGCTTCAATGCCAATCACCGTCGGCGGAAGTTTCTCGATTCCCGCCCGTTCCTCAGGTCGGGATGAGCTTAACACCCTGTCCAGATTCCCGGCACCACCTCAGTTCTTCGATCCCTCCAGGTCGCTGTACGCTCCCAAACTGATCTGAAGTAATTTTTCATCCCATCATTCAGAAGCGAAATGCCGGTCGTGACAGGACACTGCTCGCTGGCTTATTCTGCACGGTGAAGTCGGAACTGTCAGTGCCACCATCATGCGGGTCGGTATACCAGCACCAGATTGAAATGCCAGTGACGCCATGTGTTGTCAGTGTATCACGCCATTCGGTCAGGACCGTTTTCTGGATGGCAAGATCGACGGGAACCTTGACTTGTTCCGGGCTCATCCACGGCCGTTGCAGGATCCCCTGACCTGACCGGAGGCCAAGTTCAGCAACCCAGACCGGGCGCTTCCATTTTTCCCCAAGGTTCTGCAAACGACGTGCATTATCGGTCATCACGCCGATACGATCCTTCTGCGTGTCCGGCAAAGCGGTATACAGGCTGGTGGCAACCGCGTCGAAAAGATCCCAGTGCTGGAATTTCTCGGCCTGCTCCAGGCTGTCCGTGTCATATATGACCTGACCGGCATAATGGGCGCGGATGGCACTGACCAGAGCGGGCCACTGCGATGCCGTTTCCACGCCACGCAGTTCGGTCCCCGCAAAAACAGCAGGCACGTTTTCTTCGCGGGCGATATCGATCAGCGGCATGATCGCCTTCTGATAATTGGCGAACCATTCATCCATCTGTGCCGGTGCGACCTCTCCGGCCCAGTGCCACGGAATCCACAGATGGATTTTCAGCATGGGCGTAAGGCCGGCCGCACGGATGTCACGCAGGCCCTGCCTGATCGTGTCCGGCTGGCTGTCATTACCCAGCACGGGCGTGACAGACTCCGGCTTGTCCTGCCAGGCAAAGGCAACCAGCATCCCCATGCGGGCCCCCGTCTGGGCAAGCTGTTTCATCGAAGCCTGGGCTGCCGGTGACCCCCACGGCGCATTGGCCGACATCTTGATATTGACGCCGGTCCAGTACGATGGCGTGCGAAAGAAGAAGAGCACGCTCAATGCCAGCACCGATGCGATAAGAACAATGCGGAAAATTTTCATGGATGGGTCGCCTGCGTCCATATCCTGTAGGGGCCACGCGCGTAAGCCAGCTTGTATCCTGGCATGCCCAAAGCCCATATCGTCGGTTTGAGGGCATTGAGACGATCAATCTCGCCCTGATCGGTATCCGGGCGCATCGTCAGCACTTCATGCGATACGAAGCGGATGTCCGTCGCATGATCTGCAATGCCATCTGGCATGACCAGGTTATCATCACGACCGGTAAGCGCGATGATGCGGTAATCGGTGGTCGGGTCAACAGTAATCGCATCGGGATGCTGTGTAATCCATCTTGCAATGGCTTCCTCATCCGCATGCCCTGTGATTTTCGTCCCCGTCACGGCCTGCATCCAGCCATTGGGCAGCGCCGCGCCGGGAATGGAGAGAAGTATCCAGCCAAATGCAACGGATGCAACCTGAACCCCAAGGGTTGTCATCCGATGGGAAGGCGCGGTCTGCCGGGCGACCATGACAAGTGGCCCGGCAAGATAAGGCAGGTAATCAAGTACATGATACGGCACGCCATCGAGTGCGGCGATGACGGGGGCCGTGAAGATCGTCAGCAGGGCGACGGCGAACGCACGCTTTTCCGCGACAGTGCCAAAAGGACGCGTCAGGACAAGGACAGGGAAAAATGCGACGCCCGCGATCATGAAGATCGGCACGATATCAAGGCGATCGGCCAGCCCCGTGGCGCTGAGGACATGATCCCAGGGGAAATCCTGGCCATGTCCGGCATCCAACGGGGTCACGAAAGGCGAAAACCTGCTGAGCTCGGCCCAGTTGAGATAACATACGGACAGCGCCGTCATGGCGATCGGGGTAAATGTCACCAGATAATAGGCCACGGGCTGCTGCACGGTCTGCAGGCGCGGCTTGGTCAGGAGGATCCATGGGATCATGGCGATGCACATGATGATCGCCGTGGGATCCGTCATGATGAAGAGCGTGGCCGCGAGACCGGATTTGAGGTACGAACCGGGATCCTGCCGTTCCGCAACCTGCGTCAGGTTGCTGCACAGCCACGCAAAGATCAGCACGCCAAGCGCATGACCGCCTGATGCGGTCGCAACCCATAATACAATCGGATTCAGTGCGATTGCAGCAGCGAACAGAGCCGTCCAGAGCAGCGGGGGCTGACGTGTCGATGAACCGTCCGTCGGCGTGCAGGCCAGCCATATGAGGCCCGCCGTTGACACGATGGCCATCAGGACCGGAATGATCTCGTGCAGGGGGCCGAAAGCCCACGCCACGACATCATAGATGATCATGGGCAGGTCGTAGGGAATGCTCCCCAGAATCAGGTCGGCATGGGCATCGCCGCCGGAACGCACGATATGGTCGGAAACTTCACGCAACACCAGATCGCTGAGATACCCATCATGCAGGAGCATGAAAGCCACCGCGCCAAAAAGCGCGACCGACCAGAGGAACAAGACAAGCCGCGCCGCCTTCATGTGGTGATGTCCTTGAGTTCGGCAGCCGTATGCTTGCTGAGACCGTGCTGGGTTTTTTCCCAGTAGAAAGGCTTGGTGATCAGCTGGATGAGCCCCTTGTAGGCGGCGATGGACTGAAGCACCCAGTACAGCGGTACCGTCAGGGCATAGAACGCCAGGTGCTGGTACTGCCGCTTGAACGAACACAGGACGTAAGTATAGATCAGAAAACCATTGCCCAGCAGCAGGTTGATGACATTCATCGCCACGACGGCCTTGGGAAAGATGTCGATCCCCAGCTTCAGGTTGAAGATCGTGAACAGCACGAACGGTACGCAGAATACCGGACCGAGCAGCGCCGTCATGAACGTGCCGCCAATGAAGAACTGGAACCCCCAGAAGCCCATGGCCCCCGTCTTGCGATAGAACTGGATGGGATGACGCATATGCACAAGGTAGGTCTGCATATATCCCTTCAGCCAGCGTGAACGCTGGCGGATCCAGTTGGGAATGCTGACGTTCGCTTCTTCGTAGGTCGTGGAATTGACGACAGCGACCTTCCATCCACGCTGCGTGATACGCACCCCGAGATCGGCATCTTCGGTGACGTTATAGGGATCCCACGCCCGCAGGGAGCGCAGCGCGTCCATACGGAAATGATTGGAGGTCCCACCAAGCGGGATCGGGATATGCAGGAACTCAAGCGCCGGAAGATAAAAGTCGAACCAGGACGTATATTCGAGCGTGAACATCCGGGTCAGCCAGTTTTCAGTGGCGTTGTAGTAATTCAGGCGCGCCTGGATGCAGACCGTGGTTTTTGGAAGTTTATGGAAAGCGACCAAAACCTTTTCAAGCTGCGTCGCTTCGGGCTTGTCCTCGGCATCGTAGATTGTCAGGAATTCGCCCTTGGCGAAACGGATCGCATAATTGCACGCCTTGGGCTTGGTGCGTGGCTGCGAGGGCGGGACGGCAATGATTTCGAAAGTCGATTCAAGTGCTAGCTTCTTCGCGGCCTCGATGGTTTCGATATCATCTTCCTCAAGCACGAGTTTTACATCGAGCTTCGACTGCGGATAGCTGAGGTTGCGGATCGCGTTGACGAGGATGGGGAGTACATCGGGCTCCTTGTACATCGGCACAAGGATCGTATAGATCGGGTATTCCTTATGCCGCAGGCTGCCGACTTCGCTTTCCTCTACCTTGACGTCCACGTCACGCCGGCTTGCAACGCAGGCCAGAAGGAACTTCAGGATGAAACTTGAAAAGAAGATGATAGACGCAACAACATTGACCGCGATCAGGGTTGCTTCGGGCCACAGGCACAGGCTCGTAAAGAACCCTGCTGCCACCAGATAGAAAAAGACGATCTGACTTACCGTAAAGACGTTCTGCCCCGAATGTTCGGGGGACAGGCGCGACAGAGCATGCAACGCATCACCGGACAGCGTTGACTGTCCAAGGCGCTGGACAAGCCAGATGATGTCAAAACGACCGGTCCCGACAAAGGTGGTATCGGCACCATATTTGGTAATCAGTTCATTGGTAAGGGCATCCGTCGGGTCGGCAAGGGCAAATGTGATTCCGCCCTTCTCATTACGCCGCCACGGCAGAAAGGAACGGCAGTTGTATTCGTCGATCATTGTCGCGTCAAACAGCGCTGGGTTGGGGTTGTCCGTCATCAGATTGACGAAATCCAGATCGAAATACCGTGCAAGAGCCTTGTAAAATTCAAAAGGCTTCATCCACCGTTTCGACAGGATGATGTCGCCAAGGCGGGATTTCCAAGTTTTCTGGAGCGATAGGGCCTCATCGACCTGTTCTGCGGTGAGATAGCCCTGTTCGATCAGGAACTGACCAAACAGGGGTTTATCCGCGGGAAGCGCCATGTTTCGTGGTCCTCTCAGGGTGCCCAATGGCCGGAGGAGCCACCGAAGGGAATCCATATGCCGACAAAGGGACCGCTACCAGCACCCGTGTTACGACCAGCAAGGTCACGCTCGTAACCGGCCTGCAGGCTGACGGGACCAACCTTTTTCAGAAGTGAGAAACGCATTTTCGTCAGGTCGAAATTAGTACTGCTGATCGGGTTTCCGTAATTGAACATCTCCCCGTTATCCATTGTCTGGATATGGCTGAATTCTTCCATGATCGTGAACCCGGCACCGATGTTCGTCCCGTGTGTCACGTCAAAGCGAAGTTCATGCGCCCCGCGGCCCGTGCGAAATTTCAGGCCGCCGCTGATGTCGACATACGACCACATGTTGAACAGCTTGTAGGGGCGACCAATGCTGTGACGGATCTCGACAGAGGCGCCGCCCGTTCCCAGCGGTTCCTTGACATCGTGAACCTTGTAGGTCGGGATACCGACCAGGATCTGCGATGACCCGACCCATGGCTTTCCGAGGAAACCCAGCGGGCGCATTTTGTAACGCACCCCAAGTTCCTGGTCACCAAAGCCAAAATTTTCCTGCCTGCCATATGTATTGTGGTACCCGACCTGATTCAGCCAGAAATTGCCAAGCAACGTCAGCTTGTTCGTCAGGCCGTATTCGACATAGACGTTCGTCTGGTTCGTATAGCTCTGGCCATGATCTGGGAACCGGAACAGGTTGTGATTGCTGGCAAACCCGTCGTTCGCGCTCCACCGGTCATCCTGAATGATGAAAATGCCATGCCCCTTGGCCTGCGTCCAAGCATTGGCGTAAGCAGCGCCTGTCCCGAACACAGTCATGCAGGCAGCGACCGCTATCGCAATGGCAGGGCGTGAGAAATTACGAATCATTTTGGCCGGACTGCCGTGGCTTGATTTTGTCGATGATGGCCAGGAAAATGAGCGTCAGGGCAAAGAGGCCCGCGCCAATGATCCACAGCCGGAGATTCTGGACACGATCAAGCCATGTCTGGCTGTCCGGATAGGCGATGGGCGGCGTGGTCTCATGGGCGGCGGCGGCGGCCACACGCGTATCAAGTGCCGTGACCTGCCCATGGCTGTCCATGAACACGACATCCCCCGCGACCGTATCAAAGCCCAGCGGACGGATGGGCAACATGTCGGTCGCCGCCGTCTTGATCCACAGGCCCCGACTGGCGCCGTTGCGCAGGATGGCGGCAAGTTCGATATCCGGCAGCGGCGGCGCATCGACGCGGATTTCTCACACTTGAGGCAATTTCGGGTCATTTTGTAGAATTCAGTCATCCCACAGGAGCCCGATCTGGAATATTGACGATATTCTGCT
>NZ_NOXG01000027.1:0-21074 GCF_003207955.1 Novacetimonas pomaceti | reverse complement strand
CTCCAGATTGGCTTCGCTCTGTGGCACAGGCCGATAGTAGACGCCCGACCGGTTGAGTTGCAGCAGCGTGCATTGCCGGATTATCGGCAGGCATGCTCTCTTCGGGTCAATCATCTGCCGCCTCTGATCACGCCCAACCGAGCAGAGGCATCCCGCAAAAAATCCCGTTCCACCAGCAACTGGCCGATCTTGGCGTGCAGTTTCTCTACATCAGCAGGGCTGACTGAAGGTTCCGTTACTGACTTACCAGAAAAAAGGCTTGCCATGCCTTCGATCGCCTGGCGCTTCCATTGGGCGATCATCGTCTGATGCACGCCATGTTTCGAAGCCAGTTCCGCCAGCGTCAGTTCCCCACGGATCGCCTCCAGCGCAACCCGTGACTTGAACTCTGCCGCATACCGTTTCCGCGTAACCTTGCCCATAAAACCCGTCCTCGTTCAGGCCAGATGATAGCTTATCGCCCTGTCCGAAAAATGGGGACCACCTCTCCTCCTGATGGACCGCCCCGCTCAGATCAGAAGCTCGCCGTCAGGCTCACATTGAACGACCGCCCCATGCCGGGCAGGGCGCGCAGGCTGCCGGTGGCGGCGTAATCGGCCAGCGACCAGCCGCCCAGCGGCAGTTCGTATTTCTGGTTCAGCACGTTGTCGATGCTGGCATCGAGCGTCATGTAGCGCCAGTGATACTGCCCGCCCAGCCCCAGCAGGGCATAGCCGGGGGTGCGGGGTTCGTTGCGCACCCAGTCCACCGTGTCCTTGGCCTTGACGAAGGTCATCTCGACCCGGCCGCTCCAGTTCTTCCACCGTTCGTTCAGCGTGACGCTGCCATTGGTGGGCATCTGGTGGTACAGCCCCGCGCCATTGGTCAGGTCCTGCCCGCGCACCCAGTTGAGGTTGGCCACGATCTCGCCCCGGCCAAAGCGGGCATTCTGCCACAGCCGGTAATTGCCCGATCCGTTGATGCCGTAGCTCTGGGCATTATGGTTGGCAAAGCCCAGCGTGTAGAACTGCCTCGCGCTGGCAAGGCGGTAGGCGTTTATGTAGTCGTGGGTGTAGGTGTAGTAGGGCTGGACCTTGAGGTCCCACCGGTCGCCATCGGGGTCATGCCAGTCAGCGGTGATGGAGGCGGTATTGGCGACCTCGGGCTTGAGGTCGGGGTTGCCCACGTAGCCGTTGCCATCGCCAAACCAGTTGATCATGCTCGTGACCATGGCCGAGCGGCCCCAGGCATAGCGCTCGTACAGGTTGGGCGAGCGGGTCTTGCGGGCATAGCCGCCCTCGATGGTCAGGTCGCGGCGTGGCTTCCAGCGCACCAGGGCGGTGACATCGAAGTTCACATCCGTCCGGCCCCGGTCGGTGGTGTTGAAGGCATTGGCCGCGTTGATGTTGGCCATGTTCATCATGCTCATGGTCGATGAATAGCCCGATACCGGGCCGGTATTCATCATGACCAGGTCATTGCGAAAGCCCAGCAGCGTGGTCACGCGCGGGGTCCAGGCGGCCTCCCATTCCACAAAATGGCCCAGCCGGTCGCGGTGGCCGTTATTGATGCTGTGATAGGTGTCCGGCCCCATCATCATGCTGCCCGCAACCGGCGGCCACCAGTCATTGAGGCCGGAATGGTCGAACGAACTGCCCAGCCGCAGGGTCTGGCCTTCCGCCAGGGGGATGGTGGCCTTGATGCTGTAGCCGGCCATGCGGGCATTGGTGTTCATGGGCATGTGGGTGGTCTTGGCGCGGTCGGGCAGGAAGTCCATGGCGTGGTCCTCGCGCTGCCAGTAGCCCCGGGCCTCAAGCTCGCCCCAGTCGAACGTGCCGAGATACTTGCCGTTGACGAAGGTGGAGCGGTTGTTCGTCATGTCCATGTACTGGTTGGCAAACCCTTCATGCGGGGTGTCCTGCTGGCCAAAGGTCAGGGCCAGCAGATGGTTGCCCTTGTGCACGCCAAAGGTCACGGCATGGTTGTAGGTCAGGTAGCTTGTCGAGCGCACCAGCCCCGCATCCCCGCCACCTTCATAATCACCCGCCTGCGCGTAGGAGGCATTGTAGCGCAGGCTGAACGTGTCATTGGCCACCGTCAGGCTGCCCGAGGCGCCATACCCGCCGCCATTGCTGCGATAGGTGCCGGTGACATGCCCGGTCACGAGCACCTTGCCATGCCTCGCAAACTGCGGGTCCTTGCGCTCGACATCGATCGTGCCGCCGGTGCTGTCGCCGCCCATGCTCACGGGGGTTATGCCCGCGATGGCGGTGGCGGTGTCCACGCTGTCGGGGTCGATGAAGGACAGGGCAGGGTTCATGTGGTTGGGGCAGCCCGAGGCGATGCGCACGCCATCGACCACGGTGGCCACGCGGTCATCGGCCATGCCGTTGAGCACGGGCAGCGAGGCCAGCCCGCCTGCGGAATACGTGCTGACACCGGGCTGGTTGCGAAACAGGCTGGCGGCATCGGGGCTGCTCAGGCTGGCCGCCGTGCGCTGCGTGGCGGAAGGGGACGCCGCTGAAAGCAGGCGGTCGCCCATGGGGGTGCTGTCCGCCGTATCCTCGATCGAGAGGCCGGGCAGGGTCACGGTTGTCTGGGCGCGCGCGCCCAGCGGGTGCAGGGAGGCCGCCAGCATGCAGCCGCCTGCGGCCACCACGAGGGGGGGGGCCGTTTTTTTCATGGAAGTCACTTTTCATGTCCTGAACAGGAAAACGAAAGACGCGCACGCCCGTATGGACGCGCGGCAGCGCGTGAGTTCAGGAGATGGAAGGTGGCCCGCAGGCCGGGGGCAGCCCCAGCGGAGTGGGAGGGGGCGCGCGGGGCTGGCGGGGTTCGTGCCGGTGGGCGGCCCATGCCATGGGCGGCAGGGGCAGGAAGGGCAGAACCACCAGCGCAAGGGCAGGCAGGTGCAGGAGCGGGCAGAGCGGGCAGCCTTCGGCATGGTCGTGGCCATGGGGGGGCATGTCGCCATGCTCATGGGGCGCGTTCGCCATCGCCATGTGGTGATGCGGCGGCGCTGCGTGGCGTTCTGTCCGCGTTGCGACGGGAGCGATATCGATTCCCGTCAGCCGCATGATGGTGCCGCGCGGCAGTTCGCCGGGCAGGCTGCGGCTTTCAACCAGCAACTGGCCCCATAGCCCCAGGCACGCACACAGCACCATGACCCAGCGGATCACAGGCATGTCATGCATGAAGGGGTGGCGGGCTTGGCCCATGATGGACAGGTTCTTTGCGGTTGTAAGATAAAGACGGTAACAGGACAGTGTTCTCGGAGGTCGGGGGCTTTTTGTCAAATGACAAGGCAGCCCGCGCCCATGCCCCAATGGATGGAAGCGTGCAGCAGCAGGACAGAACGGCAGGCCGGATTCTTGTCACGTCAACCGGCCCCGCCGGCTGGCGGCGCGGGCGGCTGCTTGCGGGCTGGGCCATCATGGCTGCCGTGCTGGGCCACGGCCTGATTGCCGCGTGGCTGCTGCCCGCCCGCGCGCCCGTGCCCGCGGCCCCAGCGGAAAAAAACAGCATTCAGGTCTTTTTTGACCAGCCCGGGGTTGCACCGCCCCCGCAAGAGGCTACGCCACAGCCACAGCCACAGCCACAGCCACAGCCACAGCCACAGCCACAGCCACAGCCACAGCCACAGCCACAGCCACAGCCACAGCCACAGCCACAGCCAAAAGCCGTGGCCACGCTGCCTGCTGTTACCGCCCGGCCCGCCGTGCGCCCTGTTGCGCAATCCCGGTCACCGTCTGCTCAGCCCTCGGCCCAAGCTCGTGTTGCCGCACCGGTTGGGTCTGCCCCTGCGGCAACGCAGAATGGCCCGGCCGTGCCTGGCGCAGCACAGACTGCGGCGGTTGTGCCAACCGCGCCCCATTGCACGCCCCCCGCCTGGCGTTACCCCGCCATGGCCCGTCACATGCATGAGGAAGGCAATGCGCTGGTTGATGTCGTGCTGGGGAGCGAGGGGCAGGTGGTACAGGTCAGCCTGAAATCCGGCACCGGCTATGATGACCTGGACAGCACGGCCCTTGCCGCTGCGCGTAAGGTCCAGTGCACCCCGCAGGGTCGCCCGCTGGAGGGCACGCATGTCCTGCTGCCGGTTACGTTTCGCCTGCATTAATGGTGAAGGGACGTTCGGCAACCCTGTGCAGGCAGCCGCCTATGCGTATAAGAATGTCCGTTTTAAAAAATTAGCGCGCTGCTTGAGGGCGGGATAGAAGGCTGGTTATCATTTTTTTAGGAATATTTTCCGCATAAAGGGTGTGTCGCCGGAAACATGCGTTTTCTGGTGATGGCAGCCCCGATCACGATCGACCATCCATCCTGACGGTCGGGGCTGTCTTAATTTCTTGCATGGCTAAAGTCAGCACATGCTAAGGGCATCAGAATATATGCCCTGTGTAGCCGATCCATCATGTCATTTTATGCTATAAAAATGAATAGGTGATATATATAATGAGATAAAAAAAGATAATATAAACAATCATTCCTAATGCATTTGGAGGGATCGAAGAACCCCTGATTGATGTGCTTGGCCGGTAATTTCTGGGTTTTGGCGATTTGATTGACGGTTTTTGCGATGGCCTCCGGTCTGCGTTTTGAGCAGATTGGGAGTTGTCCTCCGCTGGATGGCTATGCGCTCGCGTTCAATCTTTCGAGGAAGAGGAAGCGGCGCATATTGTAGACGATATTGGCGAGCCCGATCCTCATGGTGGCTCGGCTGATACCGACAGTCCGGACAAACAGCCCCGTCTGTGACTTCTGATCGGCAAAGACATGCTCGACACGCGACCGGATAATGGATTTTCCTGCATTCGATTTCTGGATATGCCGGGGCATAGGCTTGAGATGCGGCTTTTTGCGATGAACCTTGGAGACAAAGCCCTGCTTTTCCATGAAGTCTTCATTGGCTTTTGAGCGGTAGGCCGTGTCAGCCCAGACACTTGAGGCTGTATTGGTTTTATCCAGCAGCCCCTCTCTCAATCGCGCGCCATCACTGGCGGCGGCATGCGTTGTTTTCCATTTCCGGATGAACCGGTATTTTCGATCGATGGAAACATGATCTTGTACCGGGAGCGCAAGCGATTTTTGCGGTTTCAGGGAGTCTTTTCAATCCGATTGGAACGACGTCCTGCTCTGATGTTTTCTCCAACGGTATAGCGCTCCAGAATGATGGCTTTTGCTTCAGAGAGGGTGATGCTGTTTCCCTCCCTGTCGCGCACTTCGTAAGGCTTTCCTCGTTTGAGAACGCTGAAGATCCGGTTCACAATACGATTGGCAACGGCACATAAAGCCTGTTTGTGATGATGACCTTTCACTGTCATCAGCCTCCAATAAAGTTCTGCCAGTTCAGGATCTGTTTTTCGTGCCGTATCAGCAGCAAGATAAAGTGCTTGTTTGATGCGGTTATTGCCACCCTGGGTCAGGGTCTGGCCCGCTCGCTCCACACCACCACTATCAGCCCTTCTGGGAAACAGGCCACAAAAACCCCGTAAATGTTTTTCAGAATGAAACCGCTCAATGTTCTGCAAGATACCAATCAGGGTCGGCGCGAGATGACGGCCGACACCCGGAATACTGAGCACAAGACCCTGTGGGTCGAGGTGTTTGTAGAGGTCAGCAATATGCCGCTCAAGATCTCCAACAGTCTGAATTTTCGCCAGAACATTCTTAATTTCCATCGCGATCTCGAACTGCAGTTCCGAAAAATCAATGTGTGTCCCATGAAGGTCCTGAGCGTATTGCGCCGCTTCACGCAACCCTGTGATCAGCGTTTCCACAAAGGGCCCACTGCGCGGATGGTTCCCTCCCGCATGGGCTGCAACATATTTGGCGAGCGTCGTACGACGCGCCTTCAAAACATCCGAGGGGTGAAACCATTTCTGCAACAGGGCCAAAGAGAGCCGCGTTCCTAAGTCGGGCAAGACTGCTTCAAGCCTGGGGGATGCCCAACGAATGAGATCAAGCAAACGCCGCCTGGCATCCGCGATCTCGTTCTGAAAGCGGCTTCTCTGTTTGGTCAGACGTTGAAGAGCGTGGCTTCGTGGATCCGGAATATGGACTGGATCAAGGCGTGGTCCACCAAATGATGGCATGGCCGCCAGGATCTGGGCATCAGCCATATCTGTTTTGGCGTGTTCGGAAAGGTAACGGCGTAGAGCCTTGACCCGCTTTCCCTTGACGCGGGCTACGGTGACGCCAGCATCCGCAAGGTGGTGGGCAACAGGAAACCAGCTCATACCGGTTGGCTCCATGATGGCCTGAATGTGGTCATCCGCCCTCAGCCCCATCACGGCAGTCTGAACAAAGGCGGCAAGTGAGGGCTGATCATGCCTGAAACGAATTGCACGGCCATTAGGGCGGCCATCGTCATAGATCTGAGCGAGGTGATCTCCGCGAATGGCCAGATCAATACCAATGGTACGGAATGTCATGGTCGGTCCTTTCTGGTGAGGGAACCAACGCTGCGGTCACAGTCAGGTGTGTCATTCGTGGCCGATCAACTTCACTCAAAGCAGACGCCACAATCATGTTACTCTTGCCCCGTCAGCGCGGCCGGGCCGGGTTCATGCTTCACGGAGACGAGACGATCGGCGGATCTCTCAGGGATTTTAGCCCCGAACCGGCCTGGTTCATCCTGGCAGTATAGACCCGGTTCCCGGCATGCCGGGAACCGGGTCTGATCCACAAGCACGTTTTCGAAGCCTGCGCTTCTCTGACTTTCTCCATGGCATCAAACCCGGCACCGCTATCGATACCTGCGATTTATAGCCAAAGAACGGGATGGCGAGATCGCTGGAGGGCATGGTTCCATCATCCTGCCGCTTCGCCTTCGTGAACTTCAGTGTCCATCGCGCATGACGATCCTTGTGCGACAGCTTTGCGGGTTTGTCCTGCCAGTCTTCAGGAATACGTCCTTCCCGAAGATCGGCTTTCTCTGCATTGGTGTTCCGCTGCTTCGGAGCCGCTACCAGCGTGGCATCCAGGATCTGGCCTGACATCGGCAAATACCCGGCGTTGCGCAGGGTGGCATCAAAGCGGTTGAACAGCCCATCGATCGCACCCGCCTGGGTCAGACGCTTTTGACACAGCCAGACCGTTTTGGCATCCGGCACCCGATCTGAAAGTCCCAGACCAAGGAAACGCATAAAGGAGAGGCGATCGTTGATCAGATATTCCGTCCGCTCATCAGACAAATTGTTGAGCGTCTGGATCACCAGAATTTTGAACATCAGCACAGGATCAAATGGCGGTCGTCCGCCTTTGCTGCCGTCAGAATACGCCAGAGCCTTCTCCAGGTCAGGGCGGAAGACTTCAAAATCCACAGTCCGGGAAAATGCTTCGAGCTGATCACCAAGCCCGCTCAAGCGGGCAAGCCGCTCTTCAACGTCAAAAAATCCCGTCTGCTTCATGATCCATACTCCAATCAACGCAAGGAAAATGGAATCACAGAGCAGACCTCAATACCAGAGGGTTTTTCGAACCCTCCATCTGTATCGATCATTATTGCACGGATTGTATGGTATATGGTCGAATGGAATATCATCGAATGTATGGAAATTCCATCCCATGTCAGCATACCCCTATCTCGCCCACTGGAAAGAAGAGATCAGCCGGAGTCCGAACGCGATTTACATGACGCTGGCCGATGCCCTGGCGCTTTCCATCCGCAAGGGCGACCTGAGGGAAGGCGACAGGTTGCCACCACAGCGCACGATCGCGGAGTATCTCGGCACCAATCTGACGACCGTGACCCGGGCCTTTACCGAGGCCCGCCGACGCGGCCTGATTGACGCAACGGTCGGCCGAGGAACCTTTGTCCGTGTCGGCGCGGGGGAAAGCCACTGGCGCCATACGGGACCGGCTGTGGTGGATCTGACCATGAACCTGCCACCGATCCCGCAGGAACCACCGCTTCAGCGGATCATCCAGAGCGACATCGCAGCCATCCTGAAACAGCAGGATCTGAACAGCCTGATGTCCTACCGGGTGACGGGTGGCACACAGGAAGAACGCCAGCTTGGCGCGAAATGGATCGCGCCCGTCATCGGTCAGCGGCGAACGGATGAAATCCTTGTCTCACCTGGTGCCCAGAGCGCTCTGGCGGCCACTGTCAGCACCCATACCCAGCCGGGCGATGTGATTGTCACCGACCGTATTGCCTATCCCGGCATCCGGACCATCGCGGCGCAGTTCGATCTTATTCTGGTCGGCGTGGACAGCGACATGGACGGGATGATGCCGGACCAGCTCGATCGCGTCTGCGCCGAACATCATCCCCGGATGCTCTACTGCATTCCGACCATCCACAATCCCACCACGGCCACGATGTCCCTGCAACGACGCAAGGATATCCTGAAGGTTGCCCAGCATCATCATCTGCATATTGCCGAGGATGACCCCTACAGCCTGCTGATGGACAATCCGCTACCGGCGCTGGCAGCACTCGACCATAGCCGTGTCAGCTACGTGGCTACCCTTGCCAAGACGCTCAGTCCGGGCCTGCGCATCGCCTATGTGGCCTTGCCCAATGCGGACATGACCCGACGGGTCGCGGCGGCCATCCGGGCCATTGCGCTCACCAATGCCGGTCTGCTCAGCGCGCTGACGGCGCGGTGGATGCAGACAGGGCAGGCGCATACGATCCTGCACGCCATCCAGAAAGAACTGCGCCTGCGCCAGTCCATTGCCCGCAGGGTGCTGGGGGAGGGGCATTGCATGAACCCCGACGGGCCGCATGTGTGGCTGAAACTGCCGGACTGGTGGGGCAGTGCGGATTTTGTGGCCTATGCCCGCAGGCGGGGACTGGCGCTGGTGCCCAGCACCGTTTTCACCATCAGTGGCGAGCCGCCGCAGCGGGCCCGGATTGCATTGGGCAGCGCACCGGATGCTGCAAGCCTTGAGGAATCCCTGCATGGCGTGCTGTCGGTCCTGCAACACAAACGCTCACCCGGCTTTGCCGATATTGTGTGACCTGCGCGCAGTGTCTGGAATCGATGGGACCATCTGATTCCGGGGCGCGCCATGCGGGCACACGGAAAAACAAAAAGGCACTTCATTCACGACTGCGTGATTATAAAATCAAGCTAAAACAGACCTTTATGGATACACCTTACGATTGTATGGTTGTCGTATATTTCTTGTATGCCTCTGTCGTGGCAGGATGGCGGCATGTAATCTGATTTGATCCGTTTGTACCTTTTTCATAAGGCATACAATATTTTGGCTCTCTGCCATCCCGTGCCACGTTTGCCTCGGCAACGCGGTCAGTCCCGGCTCCCTGCCGGAGACCGCAGCACACGGGAGAGATACCATGCCGAAAGTCGAACACGCTCCGTACAAAGACGGCGACTGCTTCGTCAATTATGAAAACAAGGTTTTTGAGGACGTCAAAGCCCAGCCCGGCGAAAAAGCCCTCATCACCTTCCACACCGTCGCCAATGAAGGCTCGGTCGGGTTCGTCAACCTGCTGCAGGCCACCCGCCTGATCCGCAAGGGCTTCGAGACGTCGGTGCTGCTATATGGACCGGGTGTCACCCTTGGTGTGCAGCGCGGCTTTCCCCGTCTGGGCGACGAAGCCTTTCCGGGGCACATGAACTGCAACAAGCAGATCGCAAAAATCCTTGAGGAAGGCGGAAAGGTCTATGCCTGCCGCTTCGCGCTTCAGGCCCTCTACGGCTACGGCGAGCAGAACCTGATCCCCGGCATCACGCCGATCAACCCGCAGGACGTGCTCGACATCATCCTGCTGGCCCGGCGCGACAACGCCTTCATCCTCAATACCTGGACCCTCTGAAGGCCGAAGGGAGGACCGCAAGCCATGTCCCGTATCGTTCGCGCCGCAGCCATCCAGATCAGCCCCGTCCTTGGTGACGATGGTCTGGGAACTGCCCGGAAAGTCTGTCAGGCCATCCGCGAGGCCGCCGAAAAAGGCGTGAAACTGGCGGTCTTTCCCGAAACCTTTGTGCCGTACTATCCCTATTTCTCGTTCATCCAGCCGGCTTTCCGCTTCGGTGGGGAGCATCTGGCGCTTTACGAACGCGCCGTCGTCATTCCCGGTCCGGTCACCGACATGGTGGCCGAGGCCGCGCGCCAGACCGGCATGGTCGTGGTGCTGGGCGTGAACGAGCGCGATTTCGGCACGCTCTACAACACCCAGATCATCTTCGACGCCACGGGTGAAATCCTGCTCAAACGCCGCAAGATCACGCCCACCTACCATGAACGCTTGGTCTGGGGGCAGGGCGATGGTTCCGGGCTGAAAGTGGTGGAAAGCGCTGCCGGTCGCATTGGCGCACTGGCCTGCTGGGAGCATTACAACCCGCTCGCCCGCTACGCGCTGATGACCCAGCACGAGGAAATCCACTGTGCCCAGTTTCCGGGCTCGCTGGTCGGGCAGATCTTTGCCGACCAGATGGAAGTCACCATCCGGCATCACGCGCTGGAATCCGGCTGCTTTGTGGTGAACGCCACGGGTTGGCTCACCGAAGAGCAGATCAAGGAAATAGCCCGCGATCCCGCGCTGGAAGGGCCGCTGCGGGGTGGGTGCTTCACGGCCATCGTCTCGCCTGAAGGGAAGCTGCTCGGCACACCACTGACGGAAGGCGAGGGGATGGTGATTGCCGATCTCGACTTCGCCCTGATTACCAAGCGCAAGCGGATGATGGATTCCGTAGGGCATTACGCACGGCCCGAACTGCTCAGCCTGCTTCAGGACCGGCGGCCCGCCCGCACCGTTCATTACGTTGGGGAAGCCAATCCGGTTCCCACATCTACAGATGAGGCTGCGTCATGACCATTCCGACGCTCGGTACACTTTCTGGTCGCAAGCTCGTTACCGACCTGCAATCCTTCGGGCTGCAGATCGGTGAGCAGACCGGCGGCATTGCCCGCAAGGGAGGCGCCGGTCCTTCGGATCACAAGACGATTACCATTGCAGGCCAGACCGTCATGGTCCCGGTCTATACATCCGGCGCGCGGCATTCACCATTCCAGGCCAGCCCGCCGGACCAGCACGGGGCCAGCACGCTGCTACGCGATGGGCAGACACTGGGCACGATCCATTTTCCGGCCGCCCCGCGCTTTTACGGACTGAGCACGGCGGACGGCATTCCCTACTGGAAGATCGCCCTGCTGCATGGCCGTGACACGCTGGCGACCACGGTGCACCAGACCTGCATCCGCTATGCCGACCGGCGCACCTCCTGTCAGTTCTGCGCCATCGGCCAGTCGCTGGAGGCCGATCGGACGATCGCTTACAAGACACCGGCGCAGCTTGCCGAGGTCGCCAAGGCCGCCGTGGAACTGGACGGCGTGCGCGACATGGTGCTGACCACCGGCACGCCCAATGTGGTTGATCGGGGTGCTGCCGTGCTGGCGGAATCAGCCCGTGCCATTCGGGCGGCTGTGGATCTGCCGCTTCAGGTCCAGTGCGAGCCGCCGCGCGATCACGGCTGGTTCCAGCGCCTGCGCGACGCCGGGGCCGACAGCCTGGGTATGCATCTCGAAGCCGCAACACAGGCGGTGCGCGAGAAGATCATGCCCGGCAAGGCCACGGTCAGCGTGGATCGCTATATGGACGCTTTCGCCAGCGCCGTGCCGGTCTTCGGGCGCGGGCAGGTCAATACCTACATTCTGGCCGGTCTTGGCGACAGCGCCGCAGATATTCTGGCTCTGGCCGAACGCCTGATTGCGCTCGGGGTCTATCCCTTCGTGGTGCCGTTCGTGCCGATTTCCGGCACACCGCTGGAAAATCACGCGCCGCCTTCGGCCGATTTCATGAAGTCCGTGCTTGCCCCGCTGGGGCGCATGCTGCGCGAGGCGAACATGAAATCCACCGACATCCGGGCCGGGTGTGGCCGGTGCGGCGCCTGTTCCTCCCTTTCGGCGTATGAACAATGACCATGATCCTCGAAGGGGTGGAAGACCGCCCGTTCATCCCCACGGAATATGTCGTGCGCCTTGCCCGCACGCCGTGGGAACGCGCAGGATATCACGCGCTGCGTCACGAAGTATTCTGCACCGAACAGCATGTTTTTGCAGATGACGATCGCGATGCGATTGATGCGACCGCCATTCCCATCATCGCAGCCTGCTGCATGGCGGGGATGCCGGACCGGATCGTGGGAGCGGTGCGCATCCATGAGGCCGAGCCCGGCGTGTGGCGCGGTTCCCGCCTGGCCGTGCATGAAGATCATCGCAGGCTGGGGCGGATCGGGGCGGAACTGATCCGCATGGCGGTCAGCACGGCGCACGGACTTGGAGCCAGACGGTTCCTGGCCCAAGTGCAGGAACAGAACGTGCTGTTCTTCCGCCGCCTGCACTGGAAAAGTCTCGGGGCCCTCACCCTGCATGGGCTGCCACATCACGACATGCAGGCCGACCTCTCACGCTATCCGGCGCATGGGCTGGACCAGACCTGGCTGCTGCGCCCGCAGCCTCGTAACCGGCAGGTGGCATGATGGCACACGAACTGACGACACTGCTGCGCACGCTTCGACACGGTCGGGCCCTTGCGGGCAAACAGGATATTGCCGAAACCGTCGCAATTCTTGGTCGGGATAC
The DNA here is from genome assembly GCF_003207955.1 of Novacetimonas pomaceti. Lineage (NCBI taxonomy): Bacteria > Pseudomonadati > Pseudomonadota > Alphaproteobacteria > Acetobacterales > Acetobacteraceae > Novacetimonas > Novacetimonas pomaceti. The sequence continues at coordinate 8,531 of NZ_NOXG01000027.1, read as the reverse complement.
AAGCGATGGTATCCGCCTAGGAGATGACTGTGCTGCCATACCGGATGGCGATGGCTATCTCCTGCTGGCCAGCGAGGGGTTTCAGGACAGCTTCGTGCGCGCCATGCCGTGGTTTGCCGGCTATTGCGGCGTGATGGTCAATATCAGTGACATCGCGGCCATGGGCGGTCGCCCTGTGGCTGTGGTGGATGCGTTGTGGAGCGATACATCCGAGGCGGCCGCGTCCATTCTGACCGGTCTGCATGAAGGTGCGCGCACCTATGGCGTGCCGGTTGTCGGCGGTCATACCAACATGCGCAGCACCCATAATTCGCTGTCGGTGGCGATCCTTGGCCGTGCCCGTCATCTGCTGACCAGTTTCGATGCCCGACCGGGCGAAGTCCTGATCGCCGCCATCGACCTGCGCGGCCGCTGGCACGACCCGCACCCGTTCTGGGATGCGAGTTCCGCACTGTGTCATACTGAGGGGGCGGCACGCCTTCGGGGTGATCTCGATCTCTTGCCCGGCATTGCCGAGGACGGGTTAAGCCGCGCCGCCAAGGACATCAGCATGGCCGGACTGCTGGGCACCGCCCTCATGCTGGCAGAATGTTCGGGTATCGGCATGACCATCACGCTCGATGACATTCCACGTCCCGACGATGCACCAATGGAACGCTGGCTGTCCGCATTCCCCAGCTATGGCTATCTGCTGACGGCCCGGCCCGAGGCGGCCGGGGCAGTCATGGCCCGCTTTCATGGGCGGGGCATAGCGGCTTCTGTCATCGGTCAGTGTGACAGCACGCAGCGGCTGGATGTCACATGGGCGGACGAGAAGGAAACCTTCTGGGATCTCGCCCGGATGCCTCTCATGGGGTGTGCGCCATGAGGCTCTCCATCGGCATCCTGACCCATTCCACCAATCCGCGTGGCGGCGTGGTGCATGGCATGGCGCTGGCCGAAGCCCTGTGCGACGCAGGCCACGACGCCACGCTCATCGCGCCGGATGTAACCGGGGTCGGTTTCTTCCGCAGGCCCCGCTGCGCCACAAACTGCATCCCGGCTGTGCCCGAGCCCGACCTGCCAACGCTGGTGGAACGCCGTATTGGCGAGATCAGGGACGCCCTGCGTGGGCAGCATTTTGACGTGCTGCATGCGCAGGACCCGATCAGCGCCAATGCACTGGCCGAACTGGTGGAAGAGGGGCGGATACCGGGCTTTGCCCGCACGGTCCACCATCTTGACCATTTCACGCACCCGGTCCTTGCCGCGCGGCAGGAACGGGGGATCAGGGCGGCGGCCGAACTGTTTACCGTCAGCCCAATGTGGGAAGATGTCCTGCGTAACAACCATGGCCGTGAAGCCCCGGTCGTGGGCAACGGGGTTGATCCCGTGCGCTTTTCGCACGTCCCAACCGCGCATGATGCCGCGTTGCGGGCGCGGTATCATCTGCCTGCCGACCGTCACCTGATCCTGTCCGTGGGCGGGATCGAGCGGCGCAAGAACACGTTGCACCTGCTGGAAGCGTTTGTGGCCCTGCGCCGCGAACGGCCGGACGTGCATCTGGTTGTGGCGGGCGGGGCCTCGCTGCTGGATCATTCCGCCTACCGCACCCGGTTCACGACGTATCTGCGCGAAAGCGGTGCAGCCGATCATGTCACCATCACCGGGCCGGTTGCGGATGAGGACATGCCCGCCTTCTACCGGCAGGCGGACGTGCTGGCCTATCCGTCCATAACCGAAGGGTTCGGCCTGTGCCCGCTGGAGGCGCTCGCGTGTGGCACGCCAGTTATTGTGCCGGCAATCGCACCTTTCACGGAGCATTTTCCGGCAACGGATGCGCTGTGGTGCCAACCGGCGCGCCCCGACACCTTGTTCATGGCATTGCGCGACGCCCTGCGCGTCGAAAGCCGTGACCATTTCCGGGCCAGCGGCCCCGCAACGGTCCGCCGTTTCGACTGGGGACGCGTCGCCAGCCGTCACCTCCCCGCATACCGGCGTCTGGCGGCGCGGTCGCGCACCGATGCCCTTGCTTCAGGAGCTCTTTCACCATGCCCGAAATGACCTTTCGTGTGCGCTGGCCCGATGGGAAGGAGACTGACTGTTACTCCCCCTCGCTGGTCATAAGGGACCACTTCACGCCCGGTCAGGATTATCCGGTCCGGGAGTTTCTTGAAAAGGCGAACACCGCCCTGACGGCAGCTAGCGAGCGGGTGCGCGCCCGCTACGGCTTCCCATGCAGCCGCGCCCTTGGCCAGCTTCAGGCCATAAGGCAGGCCAGTGCGCCTTTTCTCAATCGACCCGATGCGCAGGTGCGCGTCCTGTCTTTCAGTTATTGAGACGAAAAGAACGACCATGACACAGAACGAGAAAAGCATCCCTGTCATCATCGTGGGTGGCGGACAGGCCGGGCTCTCCATGAGCTGGTATCTCTGCCGCGAGAAGGTGGAGCACATCGTCTTTGAGGCAAAGACCGCCTGCCATTCGTGGGATGATGAGCGCTGGGACAATTTCTGCCTGGTCACACCGAACTGGCAGTGCAAACTTCCCGGTCATCCCTACAAGGGGAAAGACCCGCACGGCTTTATGGTGAAGCAGGAAATTATTGACTACGTGAGGGGCTTCGTGAACTCCTTCAATCCGCCTCTGCGCGAGCACACAGCCGTTACCTCCATCACGCGTCATGAAGGTGGTGGCTACCGCGTGGTAGCAGGTGGTGAGACGTGGCACGCGAAACATGTTGTCATCGCATCAGGCGCATATCAGGACGCGGTCATCCCCGGCTATGCCAGCGCGATCGACCCCGCCATCCCTCAGGTTCACTCACAGGATTACCGCAACGCGGCCCAGCTGCCTGAAGGGGCTGTGCTGGTCGTGGGCAGCGGCCAGTCCGGCGCGCAGATTGTCGAGGACCTGTTCCTTGAAAAACGCAAGGTCCACCTTTGCGTCGGCTCCGCCCCGCGCGTCTCGCGCTTCTACCGTGGCCGCGACGTGGTGGACTGGCTTGCGGACATGCATTTCTATGATCTGACGGTGGATAATCACCCCCTGCGTGACGGCGCACGCGACAAGACCAATCATTACGTCACGGGCCGAAATGGAGGCCATGATCTTGATCTGCGGCTCTTTGCCAAGGAGGGCGTGGGCCTGCATGGCACGCTTGAGACCATTCGTGACGAAATCGCGCACTTCGCGCCGGATCTTGCGGAAAACCTTGATGATGCGGACAAGACCAATGCCGATATCAAGAAATCCATTGACGCCTACATTGCTCGTGAAGGGATTAGTGCTCCCACCGAAGCGCCCTATGTACCCGTCTGGGAGCCCGATGGTAGCAACGCGCCACTGGACCTGAAGGCCGCGGGCATCACCTCGATCGTCTGGTGCATTGGCTTCCGACCGAACTATCGCTGGATTGACGTGCCGGTCTTCAACGGGGCCAACAAGCCGGTCTGGCATCGCGGCGTGACCGATGCGCCGGGCTTCTACTTCCTCGGCCTGCCATGGCTGCACACCTGGGGATCGGGACGGTTCTCAGGCGTTTCGCGTGATGCCGCGTGGCTGGCCAGCCAGATCACCGGCAAAGACGTGCCTGTAGCCTGAACGGAGTAAAGCGCCATGCTTCCATGGACAACATATGAGGCGATGTATGACGCGGCCACAAGCCAGCCAGAACAATTCTGGCTGGAGGCGGCGCAACGCATCACATGGAAGCAGGCACCTGTGAGCGCATGCAGGACACGGGCGGATGGCTGGCATGACTGGTTCCCCGACGCCACGCTCAATACCTGCCACAACGCCGTGGACCGGCATGTTGAAAATGGTCGCGGTGAACAGGCGGCATTGATCTGGCATTCCTGCGCCACGAAGGAACGGCAGGTGGTAACCTACCGGGAACTGCAGGGCAGGGTAGCCGGGTTTGCCGGCGGCCTGCGCGCGCTGGGGGTGGAGAAAGGCGACCGCGTCCTGATCGCCATGCCCACCATGATCGAAACCGCCATCGCCATGCTGGCCTGTGCGCGGATCGGGGCGGTGCATGTGGTGGTTTTTGCGGGTTACGCCGGACCTGAGCTGGCTCGGCGGATTGATAGCGTGGCGCCGAAAGTCATCATCATCGCCAGTTGCAGCTTTCAGGGGCAAACCACCATACCATCCCAACTCGCCCTGAATGAGGCGCTAGCCGAAGCCGAGCATAAACCCCAGGCCTGCGTGATCGTGCAGCGAGCGACCTGCCCGGCTCAGCTTCTGCCGGAACGGGATCACGATTTCCATACGCTGGAACAGTCCGCGCCGGCAGAGCCGGTCATGCTGAGATCTGAAGATCCCCTGTATATTCTTCATACATCCGGCACGACAGGTCATGCGAAGGGCATCGTGCGCGACAATGGCGGGCATGCCGTGGCCCTCGCCCTGTCCATGGAGCTGATCTATGGCTGCGAACCCGGCGATACGTTCTTCACGACATCGGATCTGGGCTGGGTGGTAGGCCATTCCTACGGGGTCTATGCACCGCTGCTCAGCGGCTGCACCAGCGTGATCGTGGAAGGCGGCGCATCGGCTTCCGCCATCCGCGCGCTTTGCCATGAGCACGAGGTGAAATGCCTGTTCACCACACCCACCCAGATGCGCCTCATGCGGCAGGAAAGCCGCAACCTGTCAGGGGCCATCCTGCCTGCACTGGCCCGCATTTTCGTGGCCGGGGAGTATGCGGACCCGACATTGCTGGAGTGGGCACGATCCTATTTTTGCAAACCCGTGGTCAATCATTGGTGGCAGACCGAAACCGGATGGAGCATCACCGCGCATTTCTTTGGCCTGCCCGAGCGTGAGCCGGTTGCGCTCATGAACGACATCGGGCGGCCTGCACCGGGATTCCGTCCGGAAATCATGCTGTCCATACCCGGTGAACAGTGCGGCGAAATTGTCCTCTCCCTGCCGCTGCCACCCGGCTGCCTGGCTGGCGTATGGAAGGATGGAGCGATCCATGTTCCTGCAGCTTACCTGGACGAGACCGGCCAGTATTATCGTACCTTTGACGAAGGTATGATCGAGGCCAGCCGCGCCGTGCATATGCTCGGGCGTTCCGATGATGTCATAAAGGTCGCGGGCCGGCGAATTTCGGGCGTACAGATCGAAAAGATCATCGCCGCCCATCCAGAAGTTCATGCCTGTGCCGTAGTGGCCACCCCTGATGAACTGAGAGGCCAGCGACCTGTCGCCTATGTAGTACCTAACTCCGGCGTAGAAGGCAGACCTTCTTCCGAGGAGATAATCGGACGGGTCAATCACGCACTCGGTCGCTGGATTGGCCTTAAGGAAGTCCGCTTCGTCAAACATCTGCCAACAACGGTTTCAGGAAAGATCACGCGGAAACGCCTGTTGGTATCTTAACGTTATCAGGCTCGTACCAGATCATTCTTACGGAAAAATGGTGAGCTCAAACAGACAGTCCGGAGACTCTGCACTTATCAATATGTCATGGTTAAAGGATTATTAGAAAGACGACAGAATGGTAACTGAAGGCGTCTTCAAAAATCAAAAAAATAACAGATGCCTACATCTATCAGACAGTGCGAATATTCCAACAACAAAACCGTCTAGCAGTCTGCATTTATTGAAATTTTATATTTCTTATAACTGCGACTGAATCAGGATTTGGGGAATTACCCATGCAACCATCTCACGATATCGCGCTGCTTCTTGCACGCTTCCAGTTCGCCTTTACCGTAGGCGTCCATATTGTTTTTCCTGCCTTTTCAATCGGCTTGGCAGCCTATCTGGCCGTACTGGAAGGATTATGGCTTAAAACCGGCCGTGCGGCCTATCTTGATCTCTATCGATACTGGATCAAGATATTCTCGATCGTCTTTGGGATGGGCGTCGTCTCCGGACTGGTCATGTCGTATGAATTCGGCACGAACTGGTCAGTTTTCTCGCGGAAAGCCGGGCCTATTACAGGTGTCCTCCTATCGTATGAAGTCATGACAGCCTTCTTTCTCGAGGCGGGCTTCCTAGGGGTCATGCTCTTTGGCATGAACAAGGTGGGACGCGGCCTGCATTATGCAGCAACATGTTGTGTCTCGGTCGGCACACTCATCTCGATGACATGGATCCTGGCATCAAACTCATGGATGCAGACGCCGCAGGGATACACGATTGATGCTGCTACCGGTCGCTTCATACCTGCGGACTGGCTTGCCATCATTTTCAATCCCTCTTTCCCTTTCCGGCTTGTGCATATGGGTCTGGCGGCCTTTCTTTCGGTTGCCTTTATAGTAGGGGCGACAGGGGCGTGGCATCTGCTCAAGGCACGCCGTGCGGGCACCCAGGCAAGCGAACCAGTGCGCCTGATGTTTTCCATGGCGATGTGGATGGCAGCCTTCGTTGCCCCTCTGCAGGTCCTCGCCGGTGACGCCCACGGGTTGAACACGCTCAAATACCAGCCGGTTAAAATTGCTGCGATGGAAGGGGACTGGGAGTCAGAAGCACGTGCCCCTGAACTACTGTTCGGTATTCCCAACATGAAAACCGAACATACGGATTATGCCATCAGGCTGCCGCTGGCCGGGTCGCTCATCCTGACACACAGCCTGAATGGCAAGGTACCGGGCATGAAGGATTTCCCGCGTGACCAGCGTCCGCCTTCTCCCGTGATCTTCTTTTCCTTCCGCATCATGATTGCGCTGGCGATGCTTATGGTCATTGTCGGGTTCTGGTCACTCTGGCTGAGGCACAGAGGAACTCTGTTTAGCAGTCCGGGATTTCATCGGGTCGCCGTATGCATGGCACCGGCCGGTTTCATCGCATTGCTGTGCGGTTGGGTGACGACCGAGGTTGGGCGTCAACCATGGACCGTTTATGGTTTGCTCAGGACATCCGATAGTGTTTCCCCGATTGCTCTGTCCAATATGGCGCTGACGATGACCGTCTTTGTTGTAGTCTACGTAATCGTATTTGGATCAGGCATCGGCATTCTGGGCCGCCTGCTAGCACGCGCACCACAGGAAGGAGAGCATGAGACCAGCCCCTCTCATGCCCCGGATATTCTAGCCACAAGCACTCATCCCAAAGTCATCAATCCCTCTTCTGGCGAAGGAGCCTGAACATGATGGACGTCGCATACTGGCTTCCGATCATATGGGCCGTTATTCTGGTCGCTGCGATCACCATCTATGTCGTCCTTGATGGCTTTGACCTTGGCATCGGAATGCTGTTCGCCGTGGAACGGCATGAAGGCCGCAGGGATGTGATGGTCAACACCATTGCCCCTGTATGGGACGGAAACGAAACGTGGATGGTCCTTGGTGGCGCTACGCTTTACGGGGTCTTTCCTGGGGCCTATTCAACCCTGCTTCCCGCGTTTTACCTGCCGATCGTGCTCATGCTGGTTGCCCTGATCTTCCGGGGTGTAGCCTTCGAATTTCGTATCATGACACGCGGGACTGGACGCGAAAAACTGTGGGACGGTGGCTTCATGATTGGATCGGGAATCGCTGCTTTCTGCCAGGGCGCAATCCTCGGCGGAGTTGTTCAGGGAATCAAGGTCGTGGATGGAGCTTTTGTTGGCAGTTCAATGGACTGGCTGACCCCATTCAGCGTGCTGTGCGGACTGGCCGTCATGTGCGGTTATGCCCTGCTCGGGGCAACTTGGTTGATCTGGCGCACAACCGACGTGCTAGAAGCTTCCTGCCGCAAATGGGCGAAGCTGCTGGCAATCGGGTTGTTTGTATGCATCGTCGCTGTCAGCCTGTGGACGCCTATGTTGCACGCACCCTACCTGCGACGCTGGACCGAGTGGCCCAATATCGTATTTGTCGCACCCGTTCCCCTTCTGGTAATCGCACTAGGTTTTCTACTGACCATCGGTCTGCGTCGTGGGCATTCCAAAGGACCCTTCCTGTGTGCTCTCGGTTGGTTCTTTCTCTGCCTGTCCGGACTCGGGATTACGGTATGGCCGTATGCTGTTCCGCCCGGGTTGACGCTGTGGGATGTATCATCCCCCCCATCCAGTCAATTTTTTCAACTGGTCGGCACCGTCATCTTGCTGCCGATCATCCTGACCTACACAGTCTACTCCTATCGTGTGTTCCGGGGAAAGGTAACGGAAGCAGATGGCTATCATTGAGATTGTACAGGGCAATGGGGACAACGCGCCCCGGCGCCTTAGCCAGCGTATAGGTTGGTTCATCGGCATATGGACGCTTAGCACAGCAGCGTTATTCGCAAGCGCACTACTCGTTCACATGATCGTACCAAAATGACTAAATCTGTGGTTGTTCTGACAACCACAGATTCATTTTTTAACATTGATTATACCCAGTTGAATTCCTGCCACGATCTTATTGAGCCGTTTAGCGGCGATCTTTTGCCTGATTTCGGGTCGCCGGAAATAAATCGGTATCTCACAGAGCAACGGGCCGCCGTCCCATGCTGTTGCCATGATCCGCATTGAACTAGCAGCCTGTCGGGTTGGGGTACCCTGTGAAGGGGTAAGGCTGTAGAGTGTCGCGATGAGCCGCTTCATCCCGTTTGACCGATCCCAGCCGTATCTT
>NZ_NOXG01000026.1:0-21300 GCF_003207955.1 Novacetimonas pomaceti | reverse complement strand
ATAACCTGAAGGCCGCAGGTTCAAATCCTGCCCCCGCAACCAAAAATACGTGTCTGATAAGACAACAAAAAGCCACCCCAATGGGTGGCTTTTTTTGTGTCCGAAGCACTGCGCAGGATGCGTATAGGATGCAAATGGGAGTGAAAGCGCAGCGTAGGTTGGGCTCATAATGAGGATTTTCACGATAGCGTGAGCTTTATCGGCGGCCTTATTGATCAGTGGAAATTGCGCGATCTGACGACGATACGCTCACCGGCGGAAGCGCTGGCATGGCCAAAATCTGCCGCATCCGTCTGCCGACGCCAGCGTCGGATGGCGATGCCCAGAGAGCCGGACGTCTCGGCCGCCAGTTGCAGGCGACGTGAGGCCGTCATGGACAGGCGGGCGACTTCCGCGACCACGGCCCCAAGGCCGCCATGCCGCAGCCCCTCCTCGAAGCAGGCCAGCACATCGACGTCCGATCCCGCCTCGACATAGATGGTCCGCCGCGCCGACAGACCGACCTGTTTCAGGGAGGGCGCGAACACATCCTGGCGGGTGACGATCCACAACACCTTGCCACGCGTGCGGGCCGCAATCCCGGCGCAGAACTGACCGGCGGCTGCACTGTGCAGGGCGTCATTCCCGCCTCCTGCCACTTCGTGCATCCGGCTTCATGCCCATCAGGATATGCGCCCTGCATCATGCCTGACGCGGTGCGAATTTGCATTGACTTCCATCGCTACATCGGAACAAATCACGAACATATAATCATGAAATGCACCTGCACAAGGGACATCGAGCCGTGAAATGACTGCTAAACCCAATAAAAAGCCTGGGCTGGAGACGCTGCGGGCCGCGATCAGCCGTCTCGAAGGGCATAGCGACCGACGCCGCAAGGTGCTGCCCTTTGGCGTGCGCGAGATCGACAACCGCCTGCCCGGTGCCGGCCTGGCGCTGGGCGCTCTGGGCGAGGCCTGACGGTGGTGGGCGATGACGCGCAGTCGATCTATGCCTTCCGGGCCGCCACCGTGCGCAACATTCTTGATTTTCCGGGACAGTTCAAACCCGCTGCCCGCGTCGTGACGCTGGACCGGAACTACCGTTCGACAAAGCCAATTCTGGATGCCGCCAACGCCGTCATTGGCGAAGCGGCCGAGCGGTTCACCAAGGATCTGTGGACCGAGCGCACCTCGGATGAAAAACCACGACTGGTCACCATCTGGGATGACACCGCCCAGGCGAATTACATCGCGGATCGGGTGCTGGAAGAGCGGGAGGCCGGAACGCCGATGAAGCAGCAGGCGGTGCTGTTCCGGGCCTCGCACCACAGCGGCACGCTGGAGGTGGAACTGACCCGGCGCAACATTCCGTTCGTGAAGTTTGGCGGCCTGAAGTTTCTCGACAGTGCGCATGTGAAGGATGTGCTGGCGCTGCTGCGTTTTGCCCAGAACCCCCGCGACCGCATCGCGGGCTTCCGGGTTCTGCAGCTTCTGCCGGGTGTGGGGCCGGGTTCGGCCCGGCGCGTGCTGGATACGATGGGCGAGAATGCCCATCCCTTCGAGGCGTTGAAGGATGTCAAAGCCCCGCCGCGCAGCGGCGAGGCCTGGTCGGGCTTCGTGAACCTGCTGACAGCTCTTGGCAGCCATCAGGTTGGCTGGCCGGGCGAGATCGCGGCTGCGCGGCATGTGGTCGTAAGGGAGCAGGGCCAATGTGCAATCTCTATTCCATGACGTCGAACCCGCAGGCCATCCGCGAGATTGCGAAAGTCCTTGAGGATCGCACGGGTAATCTCCAGCCTCTGCCCGAGATTTACCCGAACACGATGGCACCGATTGTGCGGAATGGCGAGAATGGTCGCGAACTGGTCATGGCGCGCTGGGGCATGCCGACGCCGCCCGGTTATATCAGGGGGCATAAGGTCGATCGGGGTGTGACCAATATCCGCAATCCGACCTCGACATGGTGGAAGCGCTGGGAAGGTGGTGCGCATCGCTGTCTGGTGCCGCTGACGGCGTTCTCGGAACCGGAACGTCTGCCCGACGGGAAATCACGGCCGGTGTGGTTTGCCCGCAGCGATGGAGAACCGCTGGCTTTCTTTGCCGGGATCTGGTGCCGGTGGACATCCGTGCGGAAACTGGCTGATGGAGAGACGACGGATGACCTGTTCGGGTTCCTGACCACCGAGGCGAACCGGGAGGTGGGCGCGATCCATCCGAAGGCTATGCCCGTCATTCTGACGCAACCAACTGACTTGGATGTGTGGATGAATGCACCGGTGGCAGAGGCTTTGCGTCTTCAGCAGCCTCTGCCGAATGGAGTGCTTGCTTGTGGCAAAGTGCCACACGTTCTGGGATACAGCTACGGCCCGGAGAGTAAACGGCCTGATTCGGCAAAAGAATAGCGATATCTGGTATGCGCTAGGCCCACTCGATTTCGATGAAAAAATCAAACAATAATCACAGTCGGCAACCATCTTGTTACAACGCAGCTGCCGCTCGATTTTCAGGAGATAACTCTCAGTTCAAAATTCATAAAGTAAAAATAAGTTAACTTTAATATAAAAATAAAATTTATGAGGAAGTGGAATAAATAATGAAATCCTTTATGGTAGGGAACTATCGATTAACCAAAAAAATTATCAAAGGGATTCCGAAAAAAGGAGTGCCCGAACTATGGCAGGCTGAAGATTTAGGTGACATTTATTATGCCAAAATATGGCGAAAAACACACGCCAACAATTCTGCTATTCAGGCATTATGGAATCGTGAAATTCGTAGCCTTACGAGAATTCACGGTTATCCCGGTGCCTCCGAATTATTTGTAAAACTTCGGGATATTGATTCGGATGACAAATATTTTTTTGCTATATTAGATGGTGGTCGGAAAGAAATTTTATCCAGAGTATTAGAGAACCGAATTCGTTATTCATGGCTTTCTAATTTGTCTGAAGTTGCGCGCAGGCAACCGCTATGGCAAGGGCTTCGTCGTATCGCGGAAGGACTAGCCTTGCTACATCGCGAGGGCACGCTTCACCGTGCACTGTCAACAGAGGCAATATTTATAAATCCGGAGGGCGATGGCGAATTTCAGCTAAGTGGGTTTGAGTGGTCTTTACGTTTGAGTGGGCCCGACAATGGTGCATCAAAAGTAGAAAATCAGAACGTTTTTATGGCTCCTGAGTTGCGAGGTTCCGTCGCGGAATATTCAACAGCAACAGATTGGTACTCATTCGGTATAATTGCCGCTGAATTATTCGGTGTGCCTCTTCGCAATCTTAAAAATTCAGATGCAATCCCAGAAATAATACAGCGAATGACGACACTGCGTAAGAATGAAAAGAAATTTATTTCACGGCTTCTAACAAAAGATCAAAATGAACGCTTGGTTGATTCTGATGAGATATTACAAAGTCTACAGCGTATTATATCTGATATAGACAATATGTCTACGTCGTCAAATAAAAATCTGGTTATGGCTGTCCGCCTTGGTCACGGTTTAGAATTTTCTCGAATCATAGAAATAGTTTCGGAAAGAAATGCAAGAGCCGACGATCCAATCAGTCAAAGAGAATGGATAAATAAAGATCTAAAGGGCGATATTCGTGTGGTAGGCCGTTCGACCCCATTTCAGCATTATGTTCTTAAAGGAAATAAGCTTGAATACCGGGTTCGCTCTTGGTCCGTGGACGGTGCTACTATGTGGGACGTCGGTTTTTGCGATGGTATCGAGCGAGTGCCAAAGATTATTAATGAAGATCAAGTATTTAGTGTTGGTCAACGTCAGATTGTCGTGCAATTATTTCCTCATGTCAGAAAGAATCTTCGTTCAGTACGTGATCGGGCAGCTCGTTGGGACAAAGTCTTTCCGTTTCGTCAGGAGAAAGTAAAGCTTCCACGCCATCTGCAAATTGCGGCGGATTTCTTCCGTATCACACAACAGCTCGACACGGTGTTAACTATTTCGCAAATTTGCGCTGTCGAAATTTTAAAAATAACAAAGGGAACGAATGATACAGAAATTGTGCTGACTCCAATCTCTGACCCCGAGCGGAACGATTTGGCGCACTTTCTAAACCTAACGCCTCCACATGAGCAGATGAAAGATTGGTTTAAACTTGGAGCGGAAACAATAGCCGTAGATGACGAGGAAGAGCCAAAAAAAGATTCCTATTCATTGTTAAATGGGCGAACTATTACTAGTGAAATATCATCTGCTTCGTGGACATTTGAAGATGCAGTATATCATCCAAAGGGGCCGCATTACACTTTTCGTAGCCCAGGGAGCGTTGTGATCCAGAAAGGCCGTGCCTATTTGGCACGCAATCATAGCGGTACTTTGGCACAAATACGACGTCGCAATAAAGCTGTCGAAAATATGCGCCTTTTCGAAGGTCTGCTACAATTTATATCATCGCCCAGCGAAGCTAGTCATGCAAATTCTGACGAATTTCCGCCAAATAAAACCTCAATAAACTTGGATACTTCGAAAATTAGCATCCTTCATAAAGTATGGAAGATACAGCCGGGTTTTGCAATTCAAGGCCCACCAGGAACCGGAAAAACCACTCTTATAAAGGCTTTTGTGGATAGATTATTGAACTATGACTCAACAGCGCAAGTCTTAATAACTGCACACTCTCACCATACTGTTGATGATGTTCGAAGAAAAATTTCACAAATATTCTCGGGTTTGGAAAGCCATGAGCGTCCTATTATTATTAGATTAGGAAATAATAATGATGAGGAGCATAGCCCAGAGTGCGTTACAGCTTCATTGGTGCAGAATTTCTTGGCGAGCGACTTAGTGAAGCGGGCACCAGAATATTTAGTTAACAGACTATCATCTCTTTCAGACGATTACAGAGAACTAACAAGCTCGTTTAACGATTTTTCTACGATTCAGTTGTTAGTACAAGACGCTGCCAATCTAACATTTTCAACACTCAATTCCCAAAATCTTGAGGATTTAGCTTCTCGGGGACGTCGCTTTGATTGGTCTATCATCGAAGAGGCCGGTAAAGCTCACGGCTTTGATATGGCTACAGCCCTCCAAGAGAGTCACCGACTTTTACTGATTGGTGATCATCATCAGTTGCCGCCATTTAACGCGCAGCGATTCATTGATCTCTTGAATAATCCCCTTAGCGTAAAAAAAGCTATTCAGAAAGGTGCTCAGTTTGCTCCTGGGCTTGTAGATCCGTCGTTGGTTGATGACAACGGGGATCCTGAGTCGTTCGGCGAACAATGCCGAGACTGGGCACATATGGTCACTCTCTTTGGTTCAATTTTCTCGCGAAGCATGGACGACGAAACAGATAATTGTCCCGCAGCTACTCTCACAGACCAACATAGAATGCATCCCGATATAGCAGAGCTTGTTGGTCGAGTTTTTTATCCAGACGGTAAGGGGGGAACAATTTTACACTCGCCAGAGGAAACCTGCCTATACTTTCAGGGTAAGCCACCGTTTTCAATTCCTAAAGAGTCTTGGCTTCCGCACCAGAGCATTGTTTGGTGCGATACAAATTGGCAGCAGAAAGAAGAATTTTCGGAAGGAGAAATAGAAGGATTATTTGTTTCCAAGCCAGAAGCAGAAATAGTTGCCGACATTCTTGAGCAAATTTATCCCAATAGTTCATGCAGTCTTCAAATATTATCTCCATATAATAATCAACTTAAAGAGATTCGGAAATGTATCGAGAGGCGTCATAGAGATGGACGACTTGAGCATATGTTCTCTCCGCCATTTGATTTAAAATTGGGGAAACGTATGGGAGCGACAGTGGACGAATTTCAAGGGTCCGAGGCAGATGTAGTAATTGTTAGCTTGGTACGAAATAATGCGTTGGTGCCTTGGAAAAGCCTCGGTTTTTTAAAGGAAAGTAGCCGCATGAATGTACTTTTAAGCCGTGCTCGCCATAAACTGATAATTGTTGGAAGCTGGGACTTTTTCGATTCCAGATGCGGTTCAGATACAAGCGAATATGATGATTATGCATATATCGGAGATATGATGAACGAAATGAAGCGTGCTGCTCGTGAAAACAAATTATCTTTGGTGAGATCAAAAAAGTGAAATATTTGTATGTACCTGTATTTCGAATGGCCGTTAATTATATTTATGGTTTTGGGAAACGTTGGAGTCTAATTGAGCAGTTACTTCTTATTGAAATATCATGTGAGAAGCAGTCGGTTGCTACTTTAGCTAAAAGCTCTAATTTGCCTTATAGGTTAATAATAGAGGCCCTTATTAATCTACTGCGGATGAATTGGGTGGAGGTCCGCAGTGAGCAGGATCAGATTTATTTTGTAGTCACCGGTGTAGGTCGTCGCCATTCGCAAGAAAAAAAGCTTCCAGTCCAAATTCAAAAAGCTGTTCGTTGGGACGCTTTTTGTATCGATAGATTAACTGGCCATTGGATGCGTGCAGATGAGCTTGATTTAGTTTTTGAAAGAGACTTGCCGGAGGAGGCAGCGAAAATCGATCCAATTCTTTATACTTTTGAGCCTAACGACGCAGGTCTTAGAGATCTATTTCGTCTGAAGATAAATGAAAGCCTGGAACCCACACCTCCTCAATTCCGCCCTCCCTCGCTTGCCTATGCCCGTGTAGGTGTTGCATTCGATAAAATCGAAACTGGATTACCCCTTAATGTGCCGTTAGCATTGAAGCAAGCTATAGTCCGAAGGTCGCAGGACTTTCCTAATGTTATGATTGATAAAGAATTCGTGCCAAAACAAATGGTGGACAGTGGGGCTCGGGATGATTTTACTGAGGATGATATTATTGTTGGTGGGCCAGAGCATATTGTTCTTCTTAAGAGAATTTTATCAACGGCAAAATCTACTATAATAATACATTCGTGCTTCTTGAGCCCAAAAACAATTAACTCATTGATCTCGGATTTTGAACTGGCGACACGCCGAGGTGTGAGAATAGAATTGCTTTGGGGGCTTAATAATGACCCGGAAGAAATGGAAGTTCCTCAAAAAGTGTCAGATGTTCGGGAGGCGTTGGAGCTTCTTCCCTTGGTAGCAAGAAAGCGGATTAATTTGGCGCCGCAGTCATCACTTTCGCATGCAAAGGTAATTATTTACGACGCCGGAAATGAAGGTATTTGGACCACAGTTGTTGGAAGTTGTAACTATCTTTCCTCCGATTTTGATTGGATGGAAGTTTCTGTTTGTAGCAAGAGTCTCTTATTTACGTCGCAGGTGCTAAGTAGACTATTATCGTGTCAAATACCGGCGGTAGGAAGTTGGACTGGCACCGCACATCGACTCAATTCCGTTTGGTCGAAGATAAAGCAGAAAGAAAATTGTGCGAAAGAAAGCGGTCTCTATTCGATTTCTCTTGTAGATGACCATGACCACTATTCATGTGTTACATTGGCTCGAGATACTGCGAAGGAAAAAATCGAAATAGTATCTGATCTTTATGGTTTAGCAGCGGAAACGGCTGTGCTCGTTCCGATGGAAACTGCGGCAGAACACGGAATTAAAGTATCTGTGGGATACACACGTGCCAGTAGACTTTTGCTCGAGGAACAAAAAATGCCTTCTCCAAGCGAGTTAAAGAAAAGAGGTATCGTCTTAGAAAAGATGGAAAAAGTTCATGCCAAATATCTTGGATGGGATAACGATAATTTGGTGATAACCAGTTTTAACTGGATGGCAACTGCACTGGACGGAGGAAGATCTCGTGGAGCGGAAATCGGAGCGTTTATTGAAGGGCCTAATATTCATCAGATGTTAATAAGAAAACTTTCTAAAAGAGGCAGCTGAAGCATTTGCACTGAAACTATCGGTCGTAGGGGCTTTGTCGCAGAGCTTGATATGTGAGTGTGATAGTCTCTTTGACGCACTATTGTTTACCGAATGGTTTGCGTAAATGGAATTCTGAACGCTGTAAAGCGGTTGAAGATGGCGATGCGGACTTAAACTGCCATGATGGAGTGACGTGCCCCTTTTTTGTATCCACTCAAAATGAGAGTTCCCGTTTTTTATGGCTTTGGGTTGATGGGATGACAAGTGTCTCGGGGGCATGCGCCCGAGACGCTTGGAGGGATCGAGGAACCGTTGAATGATGCTTCTGGCTCGTGATTTCAGGTGTCTGGCGTGTTGATTGATGGTTCTCTGGCCTGACTTTCGCACTGCGTCTGTCGCAGAGCGGGGATAACTGGTTCTGGATGGCTATGCGCTCGCGTTCAACTTTTCGAGGAAGAGAAAGCGGCGCATGTTGTAGACGATATTGGCCAAGCCGATCCTCATGGTGGCTCGCGTTATGCCTACGGTTCGGACGAACAGTCTTGTCTGCGATTTCTGATCAGCAAAAAATAGCCAAAGAACGGGATGGCCAGATCTGTTGAGAGGATCGTCCCGTCCTTTTGCCGCTTTGCCCTGGTAAACTTCAGTGTCCATAGCGCATGCGTGTCTTTGTGGGATAGTCTTGCCGGCTGTTCGTTCCAGCCTTTAGGAATGCGTCCTGCACGGAGATCAGCCTTCTTCCCGTTGATATTGCGCTGTTTTGGAGCTGCCACGAGTGTGGCATCTAGGATCTGGCCGGACATCGGCAGATAGCCAGCGGTCCGCAGTGTCGCGTCAAAGCGCACGAACGACAGACGGTCGTTGACCAGATGCTCCGTTCGCTCATCGAAGAGGTTGTTCAGTGTCTGGATCACCAAGAACTTGAACATCAGCACCGGGTCAAACGGTGGGGCCCTCTTTTGCTCCCGGCCGCATAGGCCAGAGTCCTGTCCAGGTCAGGGCGGAACGCCTCAAAATCCATAGTTCGGGAAAACGCTTCGAGTTGGTCACCAAGTCCGCTCAAACGGGCCAGATGCTCTTCAACATCAAAGAAACCAAGCTGTTCCATCATCCGTCGCCCCCATTCATCGCATGAGGAAGGGAATCACACACAGGGGCCCAAAACCAGAAGGTTTTTCGAACTCTCCACCTCCCATGTAAAAATGACTATGACATAATCAGAAAATTATGTAATTATAAAAGTAATTATAATCACATATCCTCAGGGAATGAATATTATGACGCGGAATGATCCCATATCGAAATTTTATAAACCACTTGAGGTTGCCGAAAAAATAGCATCTTTTATTTTCATTTTGTCAATATTATTCTCCATATTTGTTATATTTATTGATAAGTTTAAATATCCATACATGTATAGTTGGCTGCAGATAACGCTTTTGATTTTTGTCATAGCGAATTTTATCAGCGATATTGTTATAAAATTATATTTCTCGGCTCGTGCTGCATCACAGAGAATGTTAGATTTCACTTCGAATGCATTTGATGTTCCACTTGCCGACGAGTTGTCACACGGATATTACAATACTCCCCAAGGGGATATATTTTCCAAATTATCGACATCTATATTGGAAAACTCGTTGTTTACAAAAGAAATACTTCAAAAAATGCTTTTCATCGAGAGAGTTTGGGTGAGTGCTTGTGCTATATTTTGGATGATAGCAATATTTTGCCGTTCAACAAATTTGGAAATTCTGACAGCAATCTCTCAGGCTTTATTAAGCCAACAGATATTATCGCATTGGATTACAATGGAGTGGCTACGGGCACGCGTTGAAAAAATTTATGATGATATTTATACTCAGATTCAAACTTTCAGTATCGAAAAAGAAAAGGAATTTCATGCTCTTGCAATCAAGGAATTGATAGAATACGAATCAAGTAAGGCGTTGGCAGGTATCTCTCTATCTACAAAAATATTCAAAAAAATAAATAATGAACTTTCCCAGAGATGGATAAATATTATATCACAACTTAATCTACGATAATCTAGTGTCCTGTCCCGCAAATAGCTTTACATAATCTGGAAGCGGATGGCATCTTCGTTCTCTTCAGGGAGAACGGATATGGCGGGTATTGGTCGGCCGCAGGAACGGGTCCTTTGCATTAGTGAAAGCGAGCGTGAAGAGTTGGAGCGGATCAGCCGTTCGCATTCCGCTCCACATAGTGTGGTTCGTCGTGCGCAGATTGTTCTGGCCTCAGCCGATGGCGAGACCAACACTGCGATTGCGCGCCGACTCGGCACCACCAACCCGACGGTTTGCCACTGGCGTAAGCGATGGTTCGAACTGGGGCTCGTCGGACTTTACGGAGAAGCCCGGCCAGGGCGGCCAAGAACTCATGACGAAGAAAAAGTTGCGCAATTGTTGCGTACGGTTCTGCAGAGCAAACCTGCAGACGGCACTCATTGGACGGTTCGCTCAGCAGCATCAGTTACCGGTCTGTCAAAGAGCACAGTGGGTCGCATGCTGGCGCTGTTCGGTGTTCAACCGCATCGCTCGAAAAGCTTCAAGCTCTCGACCGATCCCCTATTTGTCGACAAGGTGAAGGATATCGTCGGCCTTTATCTCAATCCGCCAGATCACGCAGTTGTTCTTTGTGTCGATGAGAAAACGCAGATCCAGGCACTGGAGCGTACGCAGCCTGTGCTACCGCTTGGCCTTGGCTATCTCGAAGGCGTCACGCACGATTATGTCCGGCACGGCACTACAACCCTGTTCGCCGCCCTCGATATCGCGAATGGCCAAGTTCTCACCCAGTGCCGCTCTCGTCACCGGCACCAGGAATTCCTCGGTTTTCTCAAGCATATCGAGGCGAAAGTTCCGTCTGATCTCGACGTTCATCTGGTGGTTGACAACTATGCCGCCCATAAACATCCCAAAGTTCGAGCCTGGCTAGCTGTGCGACCACGCTTTCATGTCCATTATACGCCGACCTATGCATCCTGGCTCAACCAGGTTGAACGCTGGTTTGCGCTCCTCACCGAACGTCAGATACGCCGAGCTTCTTTCGTCAGTGCCAAGGATCTCACTGAGAAAATCAATGCCTTCGTCCAGACCTATAACGCCAGAGCGAAGCCATTTGTCTGGACCGCTACAAGCGAGGCCATCCTCGAAAAGGTTGAACGTTTATGTAAAGCTATTTGCGGGACAGGACACTAGTTTGGTGTTTTTCGTGGCACGGATTAGGGTCTGTTAGGCCTTGAATGATAGAACGGACTGCATAGCTGCTTACGATGAGCATGATGCAGCCTATCTTTTCTGATCAGGTTTGGTCTGTCTGGGAGCCGCTAATCAAGGACGGCCGTCCGAAGGGCAAGACCGCGCTGAGGAGCCTTCGGCGGACGATCTGTGCCGCAAGCACGGGATCAGGGATGCGACGTTCTACACATGGCGGTCGAAATGCGGCGGCATGGAGGTGTCGGTGGCGCGGCGGCTCAGGGCTCTTGAGGGAGAGAACGCGAAGCTGAAGTGGCTCCTGGTGGAGAGCGTGATGGATGTCTCGACACTGAATGGGCTCCTGACAAAAAACTCAAGACGCCCGGCTTGCAGCGAAATGCTGCGACCTGGCCGATTACGGAGCGGGGTTATCTGACTGCAAAGCAGTCCCAGATCGTATGGATCGTCTCCGAGCAACGGCACGCTTCGATCGCATCAGAGCAGGTGGCTGGAAACGACCGGGATCAAGTTTGGTCATGGAGCGGCATGAGCCTCACTAACCTTTTCGCCAAACAGATCGACTACATCGACGAAGGCATGATCATAGCCCCGGATGACAGTGTGCAGCAGGATTGATGACCTATCAAAAAACCGAACGGTCTGTAGTCGGAAACGCCAAAAAGTTCATTCGACCTTCAGGGTTACGCGGCATACGGATGGTCTGTCTTGACCAATGCATTCATCTATTCCCGGCGACAGGAGACTCTCTCCCATCCTCTCAACCCGTCACGAAAATCCGCCAGCCTCTGACTCTGACGGCAGCCCCCAAGCCAGCACGCTCTACCCTTTCCGGCAGAAAAGGGGGACAGCGGCTGTCAGCTTCAGTTTGAGAAGGCGAGCAACCAATCACGCTGTTGCAATTAGACATTACGTGAAAATTCGAATAATCTATCATTGACATTAAATATAAAAAATGGTGCCTGCAATTGAAAGCTATCTCTTCATGTATGACTTGCACGCAAGAAGCATTAAAGAGCGGCATACCAGATTTTTCTTCAATAACTATGTCTCGGATACCGGACGATGGCGTAATTAAATTAACGTGTAATCGCGGACATAAAACGGCTATTATTATTCAACAGGAAAAATTTGAAATTCTTTCTACTATGGCAATCAAGGCCATCGTAGATGGTTATTATCGTGATGCAATAGCTTCGTTCGCCGGTTCTCTCGAACGACTGTACGAGTTTTTTGTTCGCGTCACATGCCGGAAAAACGGTATTAATGCCTCGACGTTTGCTCCTGCTTGGAAGGAGATGTCCAATCAGTCGGAACGTCAATTAGGAGCTTTTATTGGAATTTATCTAGTAGAAACCGGTCAGTCACCCCAACTACTTCATCAGGAGAAAATAAAATTTCGGAACGCCGTTATTCATAAAGGTAAATTTCCAGAAAGAGATGAGACCATTAAATTTGGACAGTCAGTTCTGGATTGCGCTGTGCCGATTTTGCAACGGTTAAAATCTGAATCGTATTCATCTGTATTACAAGAAATCACCATGGAAAGTATTTTTAACCGTTCCAATACAGAACGAAAAAAAGGTGTAAATATATCAACTATGGCGATGCCAACATTCTTATGTCTTTGCACGGCTGAGCAACCGAATTCTGTCGAAACTGCAGTTGCCAATTATATGGCACAGCCAGACTATGAAGAATTTGTAAAAAAAATGCAGGCATTCGGCGCAACCATACCACCCACATCTGCCAAACCGATTGGGCCTCTACTAGTATAAAAACTATAATGAGATAGGGTGAAGAGTTGCATGTAGATGCAAACGTCCGCTTAAACGAAATAAAATCCAAAAGCTGCCCTCTAATCAAGAATTATAAAAATCTCTTCATGCTTTTCTGATTTTATAAGAAACATATGTCCTTGTTATCTGCTGTATATGCGACTAAGGTTGCTATCCCTTTAGGATGCGCACACAGGCTTTGCCGTAAAGAGCCCTTGTGGTTTGTCGGGGTACTGTTTCGTATTCTAAAGGGGCCTTATCCCACGCCGAGCACATCATGCCGTCGACGTGGTTCATATATACTCCGGAAACTATAATTTGTTCCGTTTTCTGCATCATAGCGTTTCCAAAGAATAATTTTAACAACCGCAGTTTGACGGTGAGGGAAGCTTATCGCCGCCATTAGGTAAACAAATTCAACTGAACATCCAGTTTCGGGTTTTATTTCTCTAAGTTCAGATTCGTTAGTGGATTCAATCATTTCCTTGATTACGCCTAGCAGCTGAAACGACTGTAGTTGAGTTAATCTAGCGCGACCAAAACGGGTTATGTGATTCCACCCTTCTTTAGTAAAGCGAACTACCGGACCATTTTTCCCGAAACGCAATGCTAAATAATCTAATTTTTTATAATATTTTCGAGTGCAAAATTGGGTATGCTATTTTTCTTTAAGGTAAGAAAAATTACTATCTTTTGTTTTTAACTTCTTAATTAATAAGTCTCTATGTATTGTTCCGCATAATTTGGAAATTTCTTTCCTTGAAGACTTGTTAAAAACATTCCCCAATGGGACAAATACTTGCGTGTTCCCTATGGCGTTCTCATCTCGTAGGTTAACCCAGTGAGCTTTCAAGGTTGCTGGGTTAACATGCACAAGAATCGCAGCTCCGACAACTCTTCTCCATCTTTCAATATTCATTTTTAATTGTTTTTGTTTGATTGCAACAGCTACGACATCATCGGATCGTGGTTTCTTACTGGTACATTTAACTTGAACAAATACGATCTGCCCCGTAGGAACGCCTCGGCTTTCCATGAAAATCAGACCATCCACTCAGTCATCGTTAACGCTATCAATGGGCTGCCATCGCCCTCTCCAATCTTGCAGGACGATTCTCTCCACAACATTGACACCAAGCTACCCTCTTTTTTGCTTTTCCATCGACATGGCTAAATTTTTACTCACCTTAATAAAAATATAATTTCTACATCTAAGCACGACGGAGATGTATGGCTATCTCCAATCGGGCAGGGCACGTCAACTGTCGGGATCTACAAGTGCGCTTTTCTATGACTGACAAGAGGCGATACCTGAATCTCTTCTTCTCGCGCAGCCCCAAGATAACCGGTCGTCCTGTATAGTAAAATCTGCTGCACCATAGCTTCGTTGCCCTCACTACACGGAAAATACGTGGGAAAGGAGATTTTATTCGATATTTAGACGACCATCTCCATCCAGTTGCAACCGAGCTGGAACAGATGCGGCATCTTGCAGTAATCTGCAAACAGCAATATTTGCATCAATAAATCCTTCCCAGCTGTATTGCTCTACATAATGTATTCGATATTGTCGGTCCACTCGACAGTTAGCTGGCCGCGTTTCATAAATAAGGCAGTGCTTGTCCGCATCATCGTAGTAACGACATGCTCCATTTCCCCGGTCTAAATACCGTGTTTGTTCTGCCAGATGCACATTACGACAACATAGCCCACACTGCGTACAGGGAAACGGTTGTAGCGTCACAGTAGCGAGGTCAACCAATTCCGGGTGCTCGCCACATTACCTACCTCGAACGGCAATTCGATGCCACGGGATTCTACTTCTTGCTTTAGCACTACATTGCGCTGCAGCTCATCGTTACAAGCCTCCAGCTTCAGCGTGAAAATTTTCAATTCACCCAGATCTAGATCGAATTCTACCTGGCTTAACTCAATCAGGTAGCGATCAAGTTTCGCATTAATGGCCTGAAACTGTTTGATCGTTTCTGCATAAGGATTTAATGAGTCAATATAAGTCCAGATTTTTTTCGCTATCGCGCTATATAGCAAAAAGTAATTGAGCCCAAGAGTTAGCACTCCGGTTATGAGGGCACCAGCAAACCCGGCTAACTCAGCGCCAAATGGAAAAGTGCAAATTGGCAGCAACTGAGTATAGGTTATTGACCCAACTACCGTCGCGACACTTATGGATAATAGCGAAGTCACTGCTTGACAGAGTTCAACAAAATTGAGCTGGTCAGGATTGAAGATCATCAATTTGATGGCCTGGACCAGTTGCCCCCATACCTCACGAACGATTTTGATCGTCATTTTTTGAGTGGTGGCAAAAATGTTGAATACTGTCGTTGTCAGACTTCCAAAAATTCCCGCAAAAACACCATCCTTAAATGTTTGTAGAAAAGAACTGAAGCGTGCCTTGACCCGTTCCCAGATACCTTTGAGAGACTTATTAATGCTTTCAACGAACACTTCAAGTTTGAAATTTTTTTTAAATTCTCAAGTAATATTGGTAATTTCTCACGTAGCTCAAACCAGATCTCTGCCATAATGAGCCCAAGCATCTGCCGAGTGCCCATGGCTAGACCAGCCATACCCGCAGCACGAGCTGTTTGGTGCAAAAATTTGCTACTGGTGTAATAGGTGTAATTTATTTGCTGTTCGTATGGCGCACGTGCTTTTTCATCACGTTTGCGCATAGTTTCGGGATCTACCGCTTTCAGTTCGGTAATCTTCTTCTCGGTTGCGCGAATCTTGCTTTCCTGCTCTCGCGCTTTGTTCTGCTGCTGCGGTGTTTCACGAGGCATGACCTCTAGGCGCTTGCGGTCTTTAGATAACGTTGTTTCATGTGAAGTAATCAAGCGTGACAGCCTCTGTAGATACTCATTGATCGATACTTGTTTTTTCGATTTATTAATAGTCTCGTGAGTAGGTTGCAGATTACTATCCTGGTTGGCGAGTTCTACTCCATCCAGACCAGCCAGCACGCGCCCTGCGTCATCATGAATTTCCTTAGCACTAATCACATGATCGAGGTTGCGCTTCTCATGCGTCCCCATCTCTGTGTTACGGTAAGAATCGTGTAAAGTTCCATTGGTCTTTTGAGCTTTGTTCTGCTGGCCCGTAGCTATGTAATTGGCATGTTGATGGTAAGCAGTGCTGTCATACTCACCGCGTTGTTCATAGCATTGTTGCTCAGTAGCTGTAGCCCACACACCGTTACGCACGTTGTTTATGGTATCCACTTTGCCGCCTTTCTTGTCTTCGAAAAGCAAAAAGTCCAAGCCAAAGCTGGTTATCAAGCTGTTTATTATGGTTTTCTCGAGCTCTTCAGCCCAGGGGAAATCTTGCGCGGCGGTGTGCATAGTGGCGTCCATAAGGTTTACGTAATATTTAAGATAAACGCAGGGCCGTTAGGCCCCACCATAAATCAAGCTGGCTCTACACAAGCGGCACTTGCCTTGGCTTTGTGGATCTCCCTATCCAATTGGTCGGTATTGAGGACCATCGAACCGTCTGCGTCCGTTTCCATCACCGGTAAACCATTTTCTTTTTTAACAGCCTCGCCATTAACATGTTTGACCTTGAAAATCGGCGTGGTGATCAGGTCAACAAGGATAGCTGCCAAGGCGTAACCATTGCTAATTGCACGCATGATGGTGTCATTCAATTGTGTCAGAACGGCTTGTGGATCCTGCTTGAGCACTTTGGCAGCATCGATTTGGCTGGCAACAGCTTTTAGAATATCAAAATAGTTGTCGAACTGAGCGTAAACGGACTTCAATACGTTAAGGATATCGGATGCGTACTCCTCAGTTTTTTTGAGCTGCTTCAGGGCGTTTTCCAGCTTTTTCACTGCGCTGTCGACTTCATCGTTAGCCTTGTGGGCGTTTTTCAATGCCCCTTCGCCATGGCTATTGTATGCCCAGCCAACGATGGCCAGCACTGGACCAGCCACTGCAGCACCAAGAATCGCCGTACCACCGGCCATACCTAAGCCACCAGTAGCGAGTGAGCCACCACCAATAGCTGCCAATGTGGCGTTAGTAGCGGCAACACCGGCTAATGAAGAGATAGCGGTACCAGTAGAGGCAGCACCCAGTGCCATTACACCGCCGTATATGGCAAACCCAGTAGCAGCACCGGTAATACCTGCTCCCGCTGCCGCACCCAGCACGCCAATGGCGGTGTAGCTATAGCTCTCAACGCTTTCCAGCTTATGCTGAGGAATATTAATTTCCAGTTTATCCTGACGACCAACATTTAGTTTTTTTAGTAATGCATCAGCGAGAGTTTTGAACTCATTAAAACGCTGACCGATGCTCAGCTCTTCCTTTCCAAGCACTTCAAGCGCTGAACTGGTCGCTGTTTCTTGTGCGTCGAAGATCCCTCTTTTTTGATCATAACGATTCTTGGCGTCTTTGACGATCGCATCAGCCTCTGAGTGCTTCTGACGACCGTTGTAGCCCTTCTTGGCTCCGTAGGCTGCCGAGGCCAGAGCCGCAGCACCAAGAATAAGTGGAAGTGGCATTGTAATATCCTGAATTGAAATGGCCTGCGATTAACAGAAACTAAGTTGAGGAAATTACGCGACGAGAGGGATATAGTCCGTAGCAGGCTTTGGTTACCCGGATATGGTACCATCGCACGAGAGTCTTACACACTTTTGTTGGCTATTGTGCTTTTCTCTCCACCAAATAGCTTGCAAGAGACTGAGGCTGACTGCCAGCGGATGATGAGCGCTATCAGGGACCGGAGTGCAAATGGCTGAAAAATTCGATCAAATGGTCGTCAACGTGCTCAAGCCGACCGCTAGCGGTCGAGCCACTTTTGCACCAAAGTGACAATAGCGGCATGTAATAGTGATGTCCGCTTTCGGCAAGTTGTTCACGTGTCTTGCATGTCTGCAACGAGGGCGTAAGCGGAAAGTCCTCTTTCGCCTTCATGACTGTCATTCCAAAGAACGCAGGACTTCAACACGGACCAACAAACCATTCGGCAGAAGTCTCTGAAGCCGCAGCGCCTCCTTTGCCGGTGCATTCATCCACACATCCAAGTCGGTTGGTTGCGTCAGAATGACGGGCATGGCCTTCGGATGAACCGCGCCCACTTCCCGGTTGGCCTCTGTGGTCAGAAACCCAAACAGATCATCCGTCGTTTCCCCGTCAGCCAGTTTCCGCACCGACGTCCACCGACACCAGATCCCGGCAAAGAAGGCGAGCGGTTCTCCATCGCTGCGGGCAAACCATACCGGCCGCGATTTCCCGCCGGGCAGACGCTCCGGTTCCGAGAACGCGGTCAACGGCACCAGGCAGCGATGCGCAACACCTTCCCAGCGCTTCCATCACGCCGAGCCCGGATTGCGGATATTGGTGATGCCGCAATCCACCTTGTGCCCCTTGAGATAGCCGGGCGGTGTCGGCATGCCCCAGCGCGCCATGATCAGTTCACGTCCGTTCTCACCGTTCCGCACGACCGGCGCCATCGTGTTCGGGTAAATCTTGGGCAATGGCTGAAGATTCCCCGTGCGATCCTCAAGAACTTTCGCGATCTCCCTAATCGCCTGCGGGTTCGAGGTCATGGAATAGAGATTGCACATCCGCCTGCTCCCTTACGACCACATGCCGCGCAGGCGGGCGACCATGTCGATCCGCACCGACTTCACCGCATCCTGCCGGGCCTGCTCTTCCGGTGCCACGACTGGCCATGACACGGCTTCGAACAAAGGCAGCATGTCCCGGTCGATGAAGCGCGTCCGCGAGGCATAGACATGCCGGTCGCCCCGGCTGTGCTGGCCATGCACATAGAAACGCTGCGGCACCATGATATCGAGACTGTCCTTCGCCCGCGTCATGGCGACATAGAGCAGCCGGCGTTCCTCCTCGATGTCGTCCTGTTCGCCTGTCGCCAGATCGGACGGAATACAGCCATCCACCACATTCATCACCAAGACATTCTTCCATTCCTGTCCGCCTGACGCGACCGTCAGGATGCCGGTAAGATCGCCCCGGACATCGATCTGGAGGCCCTTGTCGGATGGCGTGAGAATGATGGCCTCGATCAGAGAGCGGATCACCTCGGCCGCCTCCTGGCGTTTCTCGTCCAGCTCGGAATGCAGCATGTCATGCAGGCGCGCGAGTTGCCGGTGATAGAATTCCGCCATCTGGGGATGAAGCAGGGGCGGGGGCTCCTCGGCGGTCGCGAGGAAGTCCGTCAGCTCCGCCTTGCGAGCTTCGATCCGCGCTCCTTGACCGTCGCGATCGAGATGGCTTCGGAAAGATAGAGATCCATCAGGCGCTGGATATCGCGTTCGACGCGCTTCAGTTCTGATTCCGCTGCGCCGATGTCGGCCGACGCTTCCACTCCAGACAATTTTTGGGCAGAGTGATCAATGTCTAGTGATTGATGATCCCTTCACAGACCTTCTTGATCGCATCCATAAGGGAGGGAGTGATAGTGGGATGCCTGCATATTTTCTTAGCAAGCTGCCCATCTCTCCGGGTGAAGACCCGGATGCGGCTGCAAGGGACATGCTTCGACATTCGTTCGCAGCGTTTCGAGCGCGAGCGACTGGGAACGAAGAATGGGTCACAAGTAGGATCGAAGCAGCTCTAGCTACTTGCAAAAAAGAGGAAGCGCAGCACGAGACTGATTGGATTGGCGCCGTCGCGGGATCAACAGGCGTTCAGTCTGCTCTCCTTGAGCAGATATGGCAGCTATATGAAGCAGGGAAGTTAACTGGCACAGCCGGGGAGATCTGCGGAACATTACTGGATTGGGTATCTGAAAAACCGGAATGCCTTTTTGATGTAGCGCGGCCAGAGAACGTGGAAGGTTTGTTTGGCGAAGATTATAAGAAGTTGGTGACAGATTGGGAGCGGGCCGAGATGGCACTCCCTACTTTGAGAACTCTGCTGTCCGAGTGGCTCTCTGGCGCTCCTATCTCCGAGATGGAGAAGCGCTATTGCGCAAAAAAAAATGTAGGTTTGTGCAAAATTTCACGCCATTTTGTTTTGCGTGTCGTGCCCGATCTTTCCTTTATTGGAGGGCTTCCGGCTCAGCTTCTCAGGGCAAAAGCGCTCCACGATGGTGATGATCCGGCCAATGTGACAATGTCCACCGTCCTCGCTGTGCTTCCTACACTCATTCGAGAGGGTTGCGATAGCCCCGAAATTTTGGCGGTAAGGTTAAATCTTGGGCGAACTTGGTCTAGGCCAAAAGCACGTGAGTGTTTCGAACAATATGTGCCGTTCATTCCTGCGGGTGATCCGCAAGAGGTGTTCGATGTGACCAGGATTCGTTTGAGAACAGCGTCTGCGTTGCTTGCTCTCAACGAAGGGGATTAGCGCCAACTTAGCTTCTCCTTGCTGCCAAGCGCACACGGCTTCGAATAAATAAATCCCCCATTTTACAAGGGCAGGGGCTAACTGATTTCAGTAAGGGATTAGGCACAAGTGGAAAAAAGTACATCAAAATAGTCCATTAAACCTGCTTTATTCTCACCTTGCGTTTTTCGTAACTTGAGAGCCAATCCTGCCCCCGCAACCAAGCCGATCCGTCTGAAAAGACAAGAAAAAAGCCACCAAATAGGGTGGCTTTTTTTGTGCCCGGAATCCGCCGCAGGAAACACATAGGAAACAGACGGAAAGATACCGGGGCATTCTTGTCGAATGTCACATGTGTGTGAAAGTGGCTTGGGACATCTCCTGACTGGGCCGAAAGGTGATCTGACTCTCGTAGAGCGTGACCCTGTGTCCTGAAATGCCCTCGATTTGAAGTAAGGTCTGTCCATTGGAGACAGGCGATGAAGAAAGCACGTTTCACACAGGACCAGATCATTGGGATCCTGAAGGAGCATCAGGCGGGCGCGACGGCTGCGGATCTATGCCGCAAGCACGGGGTCAGCGATGCGACGTTCTACACGTGGCGGTCAAAATACGGCGGGACGGCCCCAGCACGAAATTGCCATTGGCTGTGTCCGAGGGCACAGTTCTGTCGGGCAGATCGTGCGCAGGCGGATAGTGCGGGTTATGCGGATCACGCCGGGGCGACGAGAGGTGGTCCCCATTTTTCGGACAGGGCGATAAGCTATCATCTGGCCTGAACGAGGACGGGTTTTATGGGCAAGGTTACGCGGAAACGGTATGCGGCAGAGTTCAAGTCACGGGTTGCGCTGGAGGCGATCCGTGGGGAACTGACGCTGGCGGAACTGGCTTCGAAACATGGCGTGCATCAGACGATGATCGCCCAATGGAAGCGCCAGGCGATCGAAGGCATGGCAAGCCTTTTTTCTGGTAAGTCAGTAACGGAACCTTCAGTCAGCCCTGCTGATGTAGAGAAACTGCACGCCAAGATCGGCCAGTTGCTGGTGGAACGGGATTTTTTGCGGGATGCCTCTGCTCGGTTGGGCGTGATCAGAGGCGGCAGATGATTGACCCGAAGAGAGCATGCCTGCCGATAATCCGGCAATGCACGCTGCTGCAACTCAACCGGTCGGGCGTCTACTATCGGCCTGTGCCACAGAGCGAAGCCAATCTGGAG
>NZ_NOXG01000025.1:0-21394 GCF_003207955.1 Novacetimonas pomaceti | reverse complement strand
ACGTGGCCGACGGACGATCGAGATCGTCAAGCGCAGCGATCGGGCTGAAGGCTTCATCATCATGCCGAAACGCTGGATCGTGGAGCGTCGCTTCGTATGACTCGGACGCTGCCGCCGTTTCACGAAACATGTCGAGGCACCAATCTCGTTATCCTGTGCACAGCTGATGATTGTCCATATCTGCAGGGTGCTGAGACAAATCAATCAAACCGCTTTCTAATTCAGGCTCTAGCTGTCAGGTTGCGAGACGTCATTGGCGTAATCAAGGATGTCGTCGACCTGCTTCATAATGTCACGACCAGCCGGTTTGATGTGATCAGGATTACGGAACGCGGGATGTTTTTCAAGCCACGACGTGATGCATTGGGCGGGAGTTATGCCGCCCAGAACACGCTGCCGACGATGATTGTAAGCGAAACAGAAGCCTCTGAGCAGAATTTCCAGATCCTTATGGCTTGAGACACAGACCGGCAACACCTCTGTGGCGACACGGCCATTGAAGCGTTCGACCATTCCATTGGTCTGAGGGGAGTAAGCTTTGGTCCGGCGTCGGTCGATTCCCATGTCATGACAGGCTTTTTCGAAGGCATCCGCCGTAAAACAGGAACCACGATCGGTCAGAATATGGGTGATCCGGAAAGGAAAGGCAGTTTTGACAGCTTTGAGGAAATCGACGGAATTATCGGCATTTTCCGCGTCATAGACGGCCAGATGTACCGAACGGGAGCATCTATCAATGGCGACATATAGGAAACGTTTCCGCCGTTCTCCATCTGCCGTCTGCAATTTAGGCAGATGTTTCACATCAATATGGACATAACCGGGATCGTAATCCCGGAATGTTCCCTGTCCCCGAAGTGGTCCGGTCTTTGGAGCAGGAGGCAGCCTGTTCAATCCGGCATCTTTCAGAATACGCCAGATGTTGTCCCGGTTCAGATGCGGCAGGAAATGCCGCACGACAAAGGTCAGGTCATCCAGGCCAAAACCGGTAGAACGCCGAAGCTGACAGACAATGGCGCGCTCTTCCTCCGAGGCTTTCCAGGCCAGTTTCCGAGGACGGCTGCTGCGGTCCTGGCAGGCGTCTGAACCACGCCTACGCCACTTGCGGACAGTTTCCTCGCTGATCCCGTAGCGTCTGGCGAGCACGGATGTCGATTCCGATGAGCGGGCTATGTCAGCCCGGACGGCCGGTGTCGTGCGTGCCTGTGGATGGATCTGAAGCATCATTCAGTCTCCCTGGAAACGGAAGAAAACCATGAAGAGTAACGCGGTATTGCCCACCCTACATCATCCCAATGACGTTTCACAACCTGACAGCTAGCACTGACTTGTGCGTCAGGAGGAAGAACGTCCTCATATAGACGTCGGCCTGTCGCCAGACGCCTGCCGAGCGCTTCGATGAAGCCTTCATAACGCTCGGCCGCCTGCGCCCGTGCAGCAGCAGCCGAGCTTTCGGGCAAGGCGGGCGTCATGATCATCCAGAAACGGATGAACTGGGCCAATGTCTCGACGGTGATCCCGGTATCGCGCTCCAGTCGGGACAGGCGTTTATCGACACGGTCCAGCCGTCGGGTCAGTGCGGCCTGTCCGGTCCCCTCTTCAGGAGAGAAAAAGACAGACAGAGCCGTCTCGACCACGAGGGAGCCGGACTGACGGCGACGGGTGGCCGTATCACTGACAGCTTTGAACAGATCGGGATCGAGATAGACCGTCATCTGCTGCTTCTTGCGGGAGCGTTTCATGGTCCACCGATCTCCATCCCATCATCACGGTCAATGGCGGCCAGCCGCGCTACCTTCTGAAGATCCATAAAGTCCCGGTCCCACCGTGTCGTGCGATTGCCAGCTTCGGGTGATTTCGTCTGCTCCCGCGTGTCATCCCTCTCCGTACGCGGTGGAATATCACTCGGATCGGCGTCCGGTGTGCGCTTGTGACCGGCCCCCAGAGGCGTTTCTTCTTCCTGCGTTGACAGTGGGGGGGCGGCACCATGCACCACCGTCTCGGGCAAGGGACGTCTGGTCCAGTCATCCGGTTGTATCGCGGTCGGTGCTGATATCGTTCCTGGTTGGGGCGGTGGCAGTGCGCGCTCCCGGAAACGGGCATCACTATAATATCGAGCTTTCTTCGCACGAACGGGTGGCGTCCCCGCCGCCATGACAATCTCGTCGGTTGGTGGAAGTTGCATGATTTCACCTGGCGTCAGAAGCGGGCGGGCACTTTCCTGCCGCGAAACCATCAGATGCCCCAGCCAGGGTGACAGGCGATGCCCGGCATAGTTTTTCTGTGACCTGATTTCCGTGGCAGTGCCCAATGCATCTGAGACCCGCTTGGCAGTCCGTTCATCGTTGGTGGCAAAACTGACCCGGACGTGACAGTTATCGAGGATCGAATTGTTCTGACCGTAGGCTTTCTCTATCTGATTCACGCTCTGGGCGATCAGAAAAGCTTTGATGCCGTAACCACCCATGAACGCGAGAGCGCTTTCAAAGAAATCAAGCCGCCCGAGCGCCGGGAATTCGTCCAGCATCATCAGCAGGCGATGGTTATGCTTATGCGCGTTCAGATCCTCTGTCAGTCTGCGCCCGATCTGGTTCAGCATCAGACGGATCAACGGTTTGGTGCGACTGATATCCGAGGGTGGCACGCTGAGATAAAGCGTGGTCGGACGACGCCCTTTGACAATATCCGCAATCCGCCAGGCACAACGCGAAGTGACTTTCGCGACGACCGGATCACGATACAGGCCAAGAAACGACATGGCGGTGGAGAGCACACCAGACCGTTCGTTGGGAGATTTGTTCAGCAGTTCACGGGCGGCGGATGCAACCACCGGATGCGGGCCATCCTTGCCCAGATGCTTCGTCTGCATCATCGCAGCAAGCGTGGCTTCAATTGAGCGTTTCGGATCAGACAGAAGATTGGCAACACCGTAGAGCGTCTTGTCTTTCTCCGCATACAGAACATGGAGGATGGCGCCCACCAGCAGAGAGTGTGATGTTTTCTCCCAATGGTTCCGGCGTTCAAGCGATCCTTCGGGATCGACAAGCACGTCCGCGACATTCTGGGCGTCGCGTACCTCCCACTCCCCCTGCCGGATTTCAAGCAGGGGGTTGTAGGGATCAGAGGCAGGATTGGTCGGATCGAACAGGAGCACGCTGCTGAAACGCGCCCGAAAACCTGCGGTGATCTGCCAGTTTTCTCCCTTGATATCATGGACGATGGCTGATCCCGGCCATGTCAGCAGGGTCGGAATGACAAGCCCCACCCCCTTACCGGAACGGGTCGGCGCGAAACACAGGACATGTTCAGGACCATTATGACGGAGATAATCCCGTCCATACTGCCCGAGAATGACCCCATCGGGATCGAGCAATCCGGATTGCTGCAATTCCTCACGGCTG
Organism: Novacetimonas pomaceti; assembly: GCF_003207955.1. Classification (NCBI taxonomy): domain Bacteria; kingdom Pseudomonadati; phylum Pseudomonadota; class Alphaproteobacteria; order Acetobacterales; family Acetobacteraceae; genus Novacetimonas; species Novacetimonas pomaceti. The sequence goes on along the minus strand of NZ_NOXG01000025.1, from coordinate 17,993 downwards.
GCCCAGCGTGCGCTTCCATAGGTTGCGGCCCGTCTTACCTCACGAGCCCGACGAATGGAAAGCGCGACCGCTGCCACAACAGCCAGTACGCCGCCACTACCGGCGATCCACCCGCCCTGATTAAAAATATCCGGGGCATAGGCGTCGTAGACATACCACCACCAGAAAACCATGGGGGGCCAGTAGACAGGCCAATGATGCGCAAGCGTGAATCAGGGCTGACCAAGCTGGGGCTGAAAGCCCAGTTTCCACGCCACCCATTGCGTCGCCATCCACCATGACAGGATGATCATGAGCAGGACGACGCTCACCTGCCCCCATAAAATCCGTGATCCGGACATAGTGCTTTCCTCCATAGAAACCTATGGAAGAAAGGAAACGAAGACACTTAACTGGATTCAATGTTTTCCGCCCTACCTGCGCGGCCCGGCGCAAAGAGGCGTAAAATTGTCGGCGCAAGCGTTACCAGAACCCATTCCAACAGCGTGTCTGGTCTTGGCGACAAAACGCACTAACGGCAGAAGTCCGGACATGTGCTGACCAGCCATGCAGGCATAGTCATACCTCGACGCACAATCTGACCATTCTCGATTTCAAGCACAGGCTCCGGCATAACGCCTGAATTATCGGAGATGACAACACGGTCAGACAGGCCAATAACAGTCGGAAGATTGGCGAGACTGCCAATATATCGTCTGCGAATGGCTTCCGGTTCAATGAAATGTCCACCACCCGCAGCACGTGCCCTGACGCGCTGAACATTCATTTCGACCGACGCCAGAGCAATATATCTCAGCTCGATATGATATCCGGCGTTCCGCGCCGCCGTGATGCGACGGATTACGGAACGGCCAGATAATGTCGTTTCGAGAGAAATCGACTTCCCGGCGGCCAGCGACGCGTTGAATATCTCGATGGCTCGCCGTCCGGCCTCCCTGTCTGCATCGCGCGGGCTGCCTGGGTTGATCCCCCGCGCTATCTGGTCGGGGTCAATGACGATGTCGACCGGCTCAATGTCAGCGCTCGTGCCAACCCGCAGACTGCTTTTTCCGGAGCCGTTCGGTCCTGCGTAAATCAGTAATCGTGTCACGCGGGATAGGGAAAATCTTCGTCGCGGAACTCTTCCAGCGGTGCAAGACGTTCAACCCGACCGCCGGGAAATTCGCGCACAACCCATCCCTTCTGGACATAGGTCATGATCTCGCCGCTCGCTGTCCGGGCTTCCCGTGCCCGCTCGCCAGCAACGCGGACCGCCTCAAAGCTGGCCCATGCATAGTGCTGCCGCTCCTGCATCTTGTATTCGGACATGACGACCCCGTTTATCCATGACGTTCTATGGAGTCACTCATAGCACAATCGTTGTCTGACGCGCAGAGGTCTTTTGCCCAGACGGACATCAGGCCTGCGTTGATATCCCTACAGAAGCCAGAACACCGACCGCTTCCCGTCTGAGCGGTTCTATTTCGTCGAGGGCCGCCAGCCAGAATGTAGCCCCTTGCAAACGTGTCAGGGCGTCCGTGGCTGCCCGCATAGGGTCATCAACCGCACCCTTTTCGAGGATTTCCGCCATTCGGGCGCGCAATGCAATTACGAAATCCCGGACAGCCGTCTTCGCCTCTGGCGTGTCAATCGGGACTCCGAAAGCCAGGTGGAAGCCTACACATCGTCCACGCTCGCTAAAGACTGCGACAATACGGTCGATCAGTTCTCGATAAGTGTGCATCCAGTCGACTGCCGGATCGGGAAGCCCTTCAAAAGTTTCCTTCAGGGTCAATTCGAGAACATCAACGACGAGCGATTCCTTACTTGGAAGACGATTATAAAGACTGGACTTCTTCAGACCGACCCGCTCGGCCAGGTCGTTCATCGAAGCGCCGGTGTATCCCCGTTCCCGGAAGAGTTCGCGCGCAGCAATCACGATATCGTCATAGGATGCTTTCATCTTTATTCTTCCATTAAGACCGATCGGTCTGGTTTCCTGATTCCGGGATCATTTCATTCTCAAAGTGTCAGTCCATCGTCAGGAGACTCAGTCATGAAACTCTATGATCTCGATGTATCCGGCAATTGCTACAAGGTGCGCCTGTTTGCAGCCCTTACCGGCATTCCTCTTGACCTTGTGCCGGTTGATTTTTCCAAAGATGAGCAACACAGCTCGTTGTTTACGGACCTGAATCCATTTCAGGAAGTACCGGTTCTCGTCGATGGCGAGACGGTCGTCCGGGATTCTCAGGCCATTCTCGTCTATCTGGCTTGCAGTCTGTCCGACCAGCGATGGTGGCCCGATGACAGACGCGTTCAGGCGAACATTGTCGGGTGGCTGTCAGTTGCAGCCTGTGAGATCCGCAATGGGCCGAATGCCGCACGTCTGATCAGGAAGTTCGGTGTCGATCTCGACATGGAGGCCGCCCTTCACTGGAGCACCAAGATTCTTCCAATCCTCAACAAACATCTGGAAAGCCGAGAGTGGCTGGCATCAAGCCATCCTACAATCGCCGACTGTGCAGTCTTTCCTTACCTCTCGGTTGCGCACGAGGGCAGTGTGGACGTAAGGCCTTTCCCCGCGTTAATGGCGTGGATGACACGGGTCAGCCGTCTCCCCAATTTCATCCCGATGCCCGGTATGCTGACGTTACCATACTAAGTTGGCCAGCGAAGCGGGCGATCAAAGCCCGATCCCCATGTCCCGCTTCCGGCCGAACGACCAGTCCACGCCCCCGTCCTCCCGTGCGACGCCGGAGACATGACGCCCGATCTGTTTCTCCAGCGATGGCGTCCAGGGAACAAGCTGGAACCCGAGGCCGCCATCAATCATAGCAAAGCGCCCCGAAGCGAGGGTCAGCCGCTGTCGGTAGGTTCCAGTGACGTACTCGCCGGCCTCAGCACTCTGGATGGGCTGGCCGGTTTCGCGCGCCAGACGCCCGGCCACGTCCCGCATCTCCAGCGCCCGCATGGAGGCGACCATGCCACGCGGATAGCGCACGCGCGCTCCGTCCTGCTGTGCGATCCCCTGCTCGACCAGATGAGCGCTGCGCTGGCGTAGCGCGTCACGCACTTCCGCGCCGAAACCACCCTCTCCCAGCGCCACCGGTTCGCGAGCGACAAGCTGGCGGTCCAGCCATGTCGCGCCCCGCGCCAGCACCTGCTCTCCGATCGGCAGATCGGACCGCACCGCAAGTGTCGCCCGTCGCTGCCCCTTCGCATCCTGATAGGTCCGCAGTTCAACCAGCCCACCGTGCGGCACGTCCCGGCCGCTTCCAGTGATGGCAGTTGGACATGGTGCGTGCGCCCGTCCACGCCGTCGATCACCGCATAGGCACTCCCCTTCAGTTCATCATCCAGACCGCGCGCGACCAGACGTCCGATCACCGGCTCGGCCGGGTCTTCCCCGGCCAGCACCCATGACGACGAGGGCCGTTCGATCCCCTGTTCACTCAGACCACGGTGGATGCGTTTGATGATGTCATTGCGCTGCCCCATCTCGCGCAAGGTGACTTCCGCCGTTTCCTCCAGCCGCCATTGTCCGACCCCGACCTCATGGGCAAGGCCCATCCGTTCCAGTCGCCGCAGCCGTCCGACCTTCATGACCGCGAACGCGTCTGGCTGCCGGTCAGGCGACGGCGCCATGTCGATGATACCGTGCTGGTTCGCGTCCTGCTGCAACTGACGGTCCAGTTGGGTCCAGCGTTCTGCCTCGACCTGGCGTTCAACGTTGCGGTGTATTTCCTGGTCGGTGCGCGGCCCGAGTTCAAGCGTCACCAGGTTCTGGGCGCGAGCACGCAATCCCTCGCGGATGTAATCCCTGGATATGACCAGATCCTCGCCGTCCTGGTCCTTGCCCCGCACGATGATGTGGATATGCGGATTGTCGGTGTTCCAATGCGACACGGCAACCCAGTCCAGCTTCGTGCCGAGATCCTGTTCGGCCTGCGTCATCAGTTCCCGCGTGAAGGTTTTCAGGTCCGCCATCTCAGTTGCATCCTCTGGTCCCACGATGAAGCGGAAATGATGTCGGTCATCCTGACACCGCTCGGCGAATTCGCGCGCGGGCACATGGTCGCGCTCGGCCCCGAACAGCCGGGCCTTCTCCCCGTCCTTCGTGACACCTTCGCGCTGGAGATAGGAGAGATGGGCACGCAGGGTCGCCCGTGCGCCATGCCGGACCACCCGCGCCTTGACGAGGGCAAGCCGGGTGCGCCTGGACAGGAGACGATTGGCACGGGTTGCCGCTCCCCTGCCCCGCCCGAAAGTGGACGGTCCCTTTCCGGCACGCCCCGAGCCAGGACGGCCCATGCCACCCGCCCGGTTGGTCGCGGCCAGCACGCGGCCGATGAAGGACCGCCCCTCGCGGACACGGGGCAGGCGGATGCGGCCCGGCCGGACCCGGAAATCGTCATCACGGGCCATGAAGATCGCGACCTTGCGCTAACACATTGAAAACAAGCCAATCACGCCATCGGACACCTTGGGATGGGAAAATGACCTTGTGAAAAACCCAGAAAAACTGCCCTCCCCAACCATTCCGCACCTTGCGGCTTTTATCTTGCATTAGGCCCCAAAGACCCGATCCCCAGCGCAACCGCCGTTCCCCCGACTTCTCAGCTCCCCGCGCCATCGGCATCGGTGCGCGCCCTATCATGGTGCCTGCTCCAAAGAGACGGGCACGAACAGCGCTTCGGACGTACCGACCGATGCCTGGGGCGTGTGCGGGAAATGTCCGGCAAACAGCGTCTCGTTAGGCTGGTCGCGCGCAACGGATACGCCGGTTTCGTGCAGACCGTCCGCAGGAAACGTGCGCCGGTCGAGCAGGTGTGTGACAGAGGCGACGTAATCCCGGGTCTCGTGTGGGAGAGGCTGGCCCGTTGCAAGATGGGCCTCATAACGGCCCGGTCCTGCATTATAGGCCGCCAGAAACCCCGCATCCCCATAGCGGTCATGCAGCAGGCGGAGATAGCTGGCACCGGCAAGAATGTTGTCCTGCGGATCAAAAGGATCGGTTCCAAGAGCGAGATCGCGCCGCAACTCCTGCCATGTCGCGGGCATGATCTGCATGAGGCCCATTGCCCCTTTGGCGGAGATGGCATGGGTGTCACGGCGGCTTTCGACATGCATCACCGCGCGGATCCATTCGGGCGGCAGGGCGACACGCGCTGCCGCCTGATCGATCATTCCCTCGATGTCCTGCGCGCTGGCAGGATGCATCAGAGCCACCAGCGAAGCCGCCAGCCCTGTGCAGCACACGCGGACGAGACTGCACCTGGTCGGCGTGCTAGCATTGCGGCCACCCTGTCGCGCTCCTGCAATCAGGCGCATCATTCGCGTGCTCCCTGACGTTTCTGCGGGCGGTTCCAGACAAGCTGCCAGATCCGTCCACCCCGGCCCGCCTGGAACAGGCTCGCGCGCAGGCCCTGTGCCAGAGAGGGGTCGTCGAGCACCACGACGATGTATTCGCCTGCCCGTTCGCCAGTGCGTGTCCAGCCCGCGCCGACTTCTGGTCCTTCGGTACTGTCACCGAGATAGATGCGATAATCCGGTGCGTTGCCGCCGTCAGGTGTCTCAACGCGCGCCAGAATCAGTTCGGCATCCAGCGCAAGTGTGCGCAGGCGTCCTGAAAAACCTTCAGCCGTGCGCGTAAAGAGTCCAATCTGCGCCATGTCAGTGATCCTTTGAAGTATGAGAAGGAGGCGGGCTGGCGGCGGGCGCTGACCGGATAGAACTGCACCAGCAATTCATGCACGCGACGAAAACGATCGGCATGAAAAATACTGCCATTCTGCTTTTCCCAGACGATCTCCTGAGCGTGTCGCAGCCCTGCCGCCCGGAAGTCCGGTGCGGTAGCCATAAAACTGCGCAGGGAGCCGAAGACCCAGAGCGAGCCATGAGGCTTCAATGCCTTTGCCGCTAAAGGCGACCATCCGCGTACATGCCTGTCCCACGCCAGTGATGTCTCGCCATAGGGCGGATCAGAGATGATCAGATCAAAAGGCCCGTGATCAGGCATCAGGAGCCGGCAATCGCCGCAAAGGGGGGTCATGGCGATACCCCCTGTTCCATACCGCCATGTCTGCCTGCCACCATACGGCAGAGCGCAGAACTGTCGGCAAATGTCGGGCCAGAATCACCAGTTTTTATGATAGTCGAAGACTCACGTGCGCGCTCAGGCGCGGTGTACAAGTACAGAATGGTTATAATATTTAGTACTTTTAGAGAGCCATAATTTCTCCTTTTATTACAGCTTGTTAGATGGATTTCCGATTCCTGATAGGTCGATGGGCATCAGGAGTCCTCCACATGGTTATCCACAGGACCTTGTGGATAAGTTTCTTTGCTGGGATCAGGGAAGAAGCGGAGTACCGGCACATTGCTGGCGTCGGTCTCCAGACGCAGGCGGTAGCCCGGCAGGGTGTCTGCCGCGACCAGGCGGTGGATTTCGAAGACAAACCGGGGATAGGGAGAACGGGATGCTGACTTGCGGTAGAGATGGGGTAGATCGAACGCCCAGCCATCGGACTGCCGACCGGCATGTCGGCGAACGAGGAGATACAGCCAGCGCTCGAACCCGCCGGTCAGGGTGAAGTAGCGGGGGTCAAGCGTGAGGACACCCCGGCGACCGATGGCATCGCAGAGCCATTGGGGCAGGATCAGGTCTAGTTCTCCACGCCGTTCCTGCCAGGCGATCAGCCACGAAAACCCCTGCGCGCCGTCACGGGTCTGGCGCAGCGATGTCGTCACACGGGTTCCTGATCGCCCCGTTCTCCCTTACCGCCGGCGGCGTTCTGCATGGAATGCGCTTCATCGAAGATGATGACCCCGTCGAAATCAGCGCCCAGCCACTCGACGATCTGCTGGACGCGGGAGGCTTTCGCGCCGCGTTCTTCCGTCCGGAGCGTCGCATAGGTCGTGAACAGAATACCCTCGGTCAGACGGATGGCGTTACCCTGCGGAAAGCGTGACTGGGGCGTGACCAGCAGCCGTTCCATCCCCAGCGCCGACCAGTCGCGCTGCGCGTCTTCGAGAAGTTTGTCGGACTTCGACACCCAGACGGCCCGCCTGCGACCCTGCAGCCAGTTATCGAGGATGATGCCCGCGACCTGCCGCCCCTTTCCGGTGCCGGTGCCGTCGCCAAGGAACCAACCGCGACGGAAGCGGACGCCGTCGGGGTCGTCCTCACCGACACGAGTGAGGACATCCCATGTCTGATCGGCTTTCCATCGGCCTGCCAGATAGCGATCATGGGCCTCGCCGGCATAGATGACGGATTCCAGCTGCGCGTCAGAGAGCAGGCCGTCACGGATGACAGGGTCAGGGAGGGTTGGCTTGTGGCAAGGCCCGGGCGGGCGCACCGACGCCATGGCGGCCGACTGCACCAGTTTGGTGGGATGCGGCCGAGCGCCGGGAATTGCGATACTCTGGAGGCGATAATCCTCATAGAGCGCGTCAGACAGACGTGTCGTCACGGTTCCGTCTCCGTCCGGCGGCAGGATCTCGTAGGACAGGGCCGCACCCTGCATTTCCGAGACCGTCCTTTGGCGGGATGCGACGGCAGCCTTGCGCCCGAGATAGCCCCCCACCGTGCGAGGCGAGGTGAGAGCAGCAGAGCGTGACACTGCCGACGACTGGTGCGCCTGTGGCTGACAGGACGGCAGATCACCGATGATCCAGCCCAGCAGCGTCGGAAAATCGGGAGCGGTGCCACGGGTCGCGACAAAATGCGAGGGCTCGGAAGCGGGTATGCGGTCGAACACCAGGACCCGCGTTTTAACACCCGTTCCATGTTGCCGGTACAGATCCCCCGCGACACCGGCCGAAAACACCAGACGTGCCTTGGCCTGCAGAGTGGTAAAGCCATCGGTCCATCGCGGGTTGTCGGGGCAGAAGGACGTACCGGTCAGGGCGACAAGCCGCCCACCGGGCTTCAGCCGGTCGAGTGCGGAGGCGATATGCCGGAACGTCGTGTCAGGCGCCCGCCCCGCCACATGCACCGTCGCCGAAAAGGGCGGGTTCATGATGACGACATCCGGCTGAACGCTCTCGGGCAGATAGTCGTGGATCTGGGCAGCGTCATGCCGGAAAGACCGGGCCGTGGGAAACAGGGCCGTCAGCAGATCGGAACGGCCCGGTGCGTATTCATTGAGAGTCAGGACCGCGCCCGCCAGTTCGGCGAAGACGGCCAGAAGACCGGTCCCTGCCGAGGGCTCCAGCACATGATTGCCGCGCCCGATATCAGCCGCACGAGCAAGGCAGAACGCCAACGGTAATGGTGTCGAGAACTGTTGCCAGGTCTGGCTGTCGTCCGAGCGACGCGTCTGCGAGGGGAGAAGAGACGCCAGACGCGCGATACGGGCCAGCAAATCTGTGTCGTCGGATGCTTTGGTCATCAGGGCCGGACCGTAGCGGCGCAGGAACAGCACGGACGCGGCCTCGGCGGCGTCATAGGCCATCTTCCAGTCCCATGCGCCCGTTGCGTCAGCCGCGTTGAAGGCGGTTTGCATGGCTCGGCGCAGTCGGCTGGCGTCGAGCGTCTCCCCGCGTTCGAGGTGGGACAAAAGCAACCCCGCGGCGGCAAAGCCGCGCAGGTCGGGAGTGGGTGTAACAGGGCAATCCATAACGGTGGTCTCCGGGAGGGAAGGAGGAACGGTCCCGGCACGCCTCTCTCTCCCGCGCCAGAACCACCCGGCCCAAAACAGCCCTCTCCCTTCCCGTCCCCGCCCACAGGAGAACGCCGGGCTTGAAGCCGCCACAATCTCCCCGTAACGGTTCTGTGAGGCTCACGCCTGAACCATTCGTACAGAAGGCATTGCGCATGAAGATTTCAGAACTGGTCGACCAGATCGCCGAGACGACCGACGCCAGCAAGACCGATACCCGCAAGGTGCTCGACGCCCTCGTGGAAGCGATGACCGCTGCCGCCCAAAAGGGCGAGGAGATCTCGCTGCCCGATTTTGGCAAGTTCAAGGTGAAGGCCGTGCCGGCCCGCGAGGGACGCAATCCGGCGACCGGCGACAAGATCAAGATCGCAGCCTCCCGCAAGCTGGCATTTACGCCCGCCAAGGCCCTGAAAGACGCGCTGAACGGCTGAAAACACTCCCTCCCCGGTGGTCCCGACAAACAACAGGAGGTCCTATTTTTGTGGATCGGAATGTCCTGTTTCTGTTACTGTGCAGGACCATCAGGGAGGTCCATTAAGGTCATCATGATCCAGCTACGTCGCACCAGAACGCTGAAAGAGCGGCTGAAGACACGCATTCGCCGCGCGCGCGGCGACGTCTTCGTGCCGCGTGACTTCGCCGATCTCGGCGAATATGACAGTGTCAAAAGAGCCCTTCGACAGCTCATTGTCGAAGGCGAGATCGCGCGTCTGGGCTACGGGGTCTATGCCCGCGTAAAAACGAACGGCCTGACTGGCCGGCCGATGCTTGCCGTCCGCGGCGGCTTCGATGGAGCCGTGCGTCAGACTCTCAGCAAACTAAAGGTCGACTGGCGGGAGTCCGATACGGTCCGACAGTACAATAACGGGCGCACGACACAGGTTCAGGCCAATCCGGTCTTCGAAGTCCAGAGCCGGTTCAACCGGAAGCTGCGCTATCGAAATCTTGAGGCGCGGTTTGAAAAGCCTTACGCCTGATCTGCTCGCCGAAGTTGCCGATGCGCTTGACCTGTCATCCGCAGCTCTCGTGGAAAAGGACTATCGCGTTGTAGAGGTGCTGGCAGCACTTCAGCATGCGGACCTTCCTCAAGGAATAAGTCCGGTTTTTGCTGGCGGCACATGCCTAGCTCGCGCCCATCGGCTGGTTGCCCGGATGTCCGAAGACGTGGATATGAAGGTCGCCATAACGCCGCTGCCGTCGAGCAAGAGTGCGGCCCGGAAGATTCTGGGCACGCTGAAGGACATCATCAGTAAAATCGCGATGGACCTCGGTTTTCCCGAACCCGTCATTTCCGCCAAAAACGAAAACCACTATATCCGTGCCGAACTGCGCTATGCGGGCAGCATGGCCGAAGACGTCGATCTGCGCCCGCACCTTCTCGTCGAACTGACATACGCGCCTGCGGCACTCCCGACCGTCGACAGATCGGTGCGGTCTTTCGTCAGCGAAGCAACGGGTGCCGAACCGGAAATACAGCAGATCACCTGCATTTCCGTGGATGAGACCGCAGCCGAAAAATTCGTGGCCCTGACCCGTCGGACAGCAGGTTATCTGGAAGGACGGAAAACAGACGCTTATGACCGCTTCCTGATCAGGCACGTCTACGACCTGCATTGCATCCTGCCCCATCTCGATCTGCCTCGTGTCTCGACACTTGCCAGACAGATCATGGTCAGTGACGCAGAGCAGTTTAAGAAATGGTTCCCTGCGTATGGCGCAGACCCAGAGGCAGGCACCGAACAGGCGTTAGCTTATCTTATGACGAATTCAGAATGTCGTGATTCCTTCGATCGGTTTCAGGCATCCATGGTTTACGGCGAACATTTCATCTACGACACGGCAATGGCGTCAGTAAAGAGCCTGTATGCCGCCATTAAAGAAACCGAAAATCATGTAGATAAAAAAAACGATGTCGAACCAAATAAAAAACGACCGAAATAAAGACAACGGCGATAAAGATTATCACTTTTCCAAAGGAAAAACCGGCAGGATCGTCCGTTGGCTGCTCCGCATTGGTAAGCGGCCCGAAACCGTTGATGAAACTGTCACCGCACCCGCCGTCCTCACACTCATGGCATTCCTCTGGGCTGACAAACATCCGGATTGCGGCCAGCTTCCGATATGGGTCTATGTCGCCTCCGTAGCTGCTGCCGGAACCTGGTACGGTCTCGTCAGAGGAGGTCCTGAATTTATCAGGCCCTTCTTCAGGGGTATCTTGACTGGCGGACTGACCGCGATGACGCTCTACCTTTGTCTGCCACATATTGCGCAGCCTCAGGAATGGTCTTCCATATCAGGCAACATGATCATAATTGGCATGGATCTGTTTTTCTTTGCCCATGCGCTTTCGGCTATCGCGCGCGAGTTCTTATTAACGACAGAAAATCAGTGGGAACAAGGACGTATACGACGCCAAGAAATATTTGCCGGAGGCATTAATTTTAATGCATGGTCCAACACATATTCCTCATTCTCTCGATTTATGAGGTACCTTGGCTCTCAATTCTATTTATTCTTGCGCTTACTGACAACATCAAAATCTTTGGAGGGGTTTCCTCCTTTGCTATGCGCTTTTATTCTCTTTTTGCGCTCAGCTCTTTGCGGCTCTGTGGTCGGATATTTTTCGACTAAAATATCCGGGATACATTTTTGGCACATGCTCTCCAGTCTCACGCATTTATTGTCTCCACGTATCTAGGCTCAGGACTCATAGCCAGAACAAGACGGTTGCGGCGAGGCAGACTGCCGAGAAGAAGACGGTCGGGCATCTGTCATAGCGTGTTGCGACCCGTCTCCAGTCCTTGAGCCTGCCGAACATGATCTCGATACGGTGGCGTCTTTTGTATTTCCGTTTGTCGTATTTGACCGGTTTTGCACGAGATTTTCGACCAGGAATACAGGGTTTGATCCCTTTCTCCTCCAGGGCCTCTCTGAACCAGTCAGCGTCATAGCCCCGGTCTGCCAGCATCCATTCGGCTGGTGGCAGACTGTCCAGAAGGGCAGCGGCACCAGTATAATCACTGATCTGACCTGCTGTCACCGAGCGGACGTCCGTTCCGGTCGGTGACAGCATGCAGCTTCGTATTCATCCCGCCTTTGGTCCGCCCGATCAAACGGCCTGAGCCCCCTTTTTTAACCGCAGGCTCGAAGCCGTGCGATGTGCCTTGAGATAGGTCGCATCAATCATGATTGTCTGAGACTCTGCCTTGCCAGTAGCCAGTCCCTCCATCATGCGGATGAATACCCCCATAGCGCTCCAGCGCTTCCAGCGGTTGTAGAGCGTCTTGTGTGGACCGTATTCCCGGGGCGCATCACGCCAGCGCAGACCATTTCTGTTCACGAAAATGATCCCGCTCAACACACGACGATCATCAACGCGAGGTTTGCCATGGCTCTTCGGGAAAAAGGGCCGCAGACGATCCATCTGCTCCTCCGTCAACCAATACAGGTCACTCATCTTCAGTCTCCTCACAGAGGCTGAATCAGATTTCCGCAATCATATCAATGGGTCCTGAGCCTACCAAGCATGCTTTTGACGCGGAATTCAGATGAAGGTTGACGAAATACCTTCTACGGCGTGTCGTCAGTCAAGAAGGATAATGATTGAAGCGAAGCGGTTGCCCGCTGCATCGTTCTATTGCGTTTTGGCGGTATGACCGGGGTAATCCCGCGCTCTGTCGATCGGTCGATCAACCTGTCTGCATCATGCGCCCTGTCGACAAGGAAGGCATCTGGGTCCATGTTTTCCAGCATCGGTTCCGCCCGGTTGGTATCCGCATTCTTTCCCGATGTGATGTCAATCTCCACCGGGTTACTCAGGGCATCGCAAATGGCATGGATCTTTGTAGTCAATCCGCCCCAGGATCGTCCGATGGCCTGACGCGATGAGATCGTGGCCTTCCTGACACGCAAATGGAACGTAGAGCACGAATACCGCCTGATCAAGAAACTCTGGGGTTTCCGCAATAACCGCATGGCTGTCCGTTTTGCCTATGAATGGCATGATGATGCGGGTCGATGGTTCCGGTCTTACGGCAATGAACTGTGGGAATTCGATACCGCCGGGCTTATGCGCCGCCGGGTCGCATCGATCAATGACCTGCCGATAGAGGCCGGAGACCGACTGTTCCATTGGCCTGCGGGAAGACGCCCCGACGATCATCCGGGGCTGTCCGACCTTGAACTTTAATGTCCTGAAGAAATTGCTCCCGCCGAAGTTCTTTCATGATTCTGATCCTTACCATCCCTGTTCGGTGGGCAGAACGAACAGTTCTGCGACATCCATGCGGGATGGTGCGTTCAGGGCAAACAGGATTGTATCAGCGATGTCCTCGCCATCCAGATAGGTCATGGACGCCGCCAGGTCATCCATCTGCCTGCGGTAAGTGGCATCCGTAATCTGCTCGTACAGTTCCGACTTCAAGGCACCCGGTTGGATGCAGGTGACGCGGATATTGTGCTTTGGCCCGATCTCCATCCTGAGTCCATCGGAAAATGCCGCGACGGCGGCCTTGGTGGCGCAATAGACGGCTAGGCCGGTAAAGACTTTCCGGCCCGCAATCGAGGACATGTTGAAGATATGGCCCGAATGCTGTGCGATCATCTGTGGAAGAACCGCCGCCGTTGCATTGAGGACACCGGACACGTTTACGTCCACCATACGCTGCCATTCGTCCACTTTCAGGCTGTCAACGTTGGACAGGGGCATCAGGCCCGCATTGTTGACCAACACGTCAATCCTGCCGAACTGGGTGATAAGCGCATCTGCTGCAGCCTTGCATGACGTCAGATCCGTAACGTCGGTTGGAAGGGCAACGGCTTTGCCGCCTGCCCCGGTGATTTCCGTCGCCAGCGCGTCCAGACGGTCCTTGCGCCGTGCTGCCAGACCGACAATCGCCCCCTCTGTTGCAAGTTTGCGTGCTGTTGCAGCGCCTATCCCGCTGGAGGCTCCGGTAACAAGGGCGACCTTACCTCTGATACTCATGATAATCTTCACCTATTCCGTTTAAAAAAGAACGAGAAAACAGGTAAAGACCAAGGCAGATGGTTTCTGTCGTCCTCTTGCTAAAACCATTGTGATTTTGCGTTTTTGTGAGTTGGGCTGGACAATTCACGGCACGCCTGAAAGGGAAACCGGATGCCTTACCCGCATCGTTCTTCGCTGCATGCCGCCTGTTATGCCCTCGAGGACCGTATTCCGGGCCGGAAGATCGGGCAAAGCCAAGGAGGGGCATGGAAAGAGGCCGAGGCACAGATATTCCGCCGGCCGCAACACGAGGATGAAGTGCTGGTCCCGGCCGTGGCCGAGCCCTTGCTGGTCTGGATCATCTCGGGAGAAGCGCAGATCGAGGAACGAGAACTGACCGGTGAATGGACGAAAAGTGAGGTCGGATCCGGATCATTCTTCCTGACACAGACCAATGCGCCTTACCTCATGCGCTGGCAGGCCGATCCGGACCGTCCGTTTGAAGTCCTGCATCTTTATCTGGGCCTTACTCTGGTCAACCGGGCTGCCCAATCGTTGGGGCTTAATTCGTCCCGGCTCTCCATGCGCGACATTTCCGGTGTTCAGGATGCATTCATCTCTGGCGTCATGACAGGTCTGACAGCCGAGATCCAGACACCTCATTCGGCCAGTTCGCTATTTGTGAATGGACTTCTGGAAAGTCTGACCGTCCATCTTCTGCGTCATTATGCCCAGACACAGCCTTCGCCCACACCCAGACCCGCACAACTGCCAGCGTGGAAGCTGCGCAAGGCGCTGGATCATATGGAGGCCCATCTCGCCGAACCGTTCGATCTCGATTTTCTGGCCGGGTTGTGCGGGATGAGCCGGTTTCATTTCAGCCGGTCATTTCACAACACCATGGGGCAAAGCCCGTCACGCTGGTTTATCCGACGGCGTGTGGAACATGCGAAAAACCTTCTATCGCAGACCAACAGGTCCATCATCGAGATTGCCCTGACCAGCGGCTATGAGAGTGCGAGCCATTTTGCACAGATGTTTCACAGGGAAACCGGCATCAGCCCACGCGACTACAGGAAGCTATGACATCATCGGAATGGATATGACTGTCAAACGGGGATGCAGCGAAAGAAGATGCCGCGCGCCAGACAAGCGGGGTAAATGACTACACCCTGATGGCCAAATCGCTGCTCCCGCCATCAACCAAAATTGTCGTCACGCCTCAGCGCGAGCGGGTTTGCAAGAGCGGGATCTGTCGCATTGGTCTTCAGCAAGCCCCTCCTCCTTTTCGCCTATTTCCCGTGTATTTCTTGCGACACATCGCGCTGTCCTTTTCCCGACGATCTGCGGGACAGAAAACGCGCCAAAGCTGGCCCGGTGACCAGAACACAGAAAAACCGGGCGACCTGCATGGCAATGACGAAAGGCATGTCCACTTTTGTGGTCGAGGCGATAATGGAGACGGAATCAGCTCCACCAGGGCTGGTTGCAAGATAAGCCGTCAGCAGATCCACATGCGCCAGCCGGGCAAGTATCAATGCAAAGCCGCCACACACCGCAATCAGCGCGAGGATGGAACCCAGCACGCGTGGAAAGACACGTCCGGCATAAGCCAGCACGTCTGGCGTAAACCGCATGCCGATGCCCCACCCGACCAGGACATAGGCCGCGACCAGCAGAAAATGCGGCTGTTCGATCGGCAGATGAGCACCAAGCCTCGCGGCCATCCCGATCCCCATGGGCACAAGCAGTCCCCCGGCCGGCACGCGCAGACGGGTTCCCACGGCGCTCCCTGCCAGTGCGATCACCAGCGCCAGTAAAGCCCCCTGCCATGAGAGGGTCTGTGCCACGACCAGCGGGGCGGACGGGGTTCCGGCTACGCGCGCAACAACAGCCGCAATGACGGCGCAGCAGGCCACGCGCAGATATTGCATGAAGGCGACGAGCCGCATATCCGCCCCGTATGATTCCGCCATCAGGGTCATGACCGTGGCCGCACCGGGTGATGAACCCCAGATCGCGGTATTGCCGGGTAGCAGGCGCGAGCGTGTCAGCAGCCAGCCGAGAAGGGCTGCCGCAGACAGGGTAGAAAACGTACCGGCAACAAAGACCGGCCAGCTGGCTGCCATTTCGTGAAAGATCGAGGCTGAAAGATAGCTGGCGATCATGACCCCGACCACGCCCTGTGCGCCGAGAAAGGCCCAGCGGGGAATACGGACCGCACTACCCCGTGTGGCCAGTACGACCGCCGCCCCCAGTGGTCCCAGCAGCGGCGCGGCCGGCAGGCGTAAGACGGCCAGAAGCATACCGAAAACCAGCGAAAGCAGCGCCAGTAAGCCCCATCGCCCGGTCAGCAGCCACGCTGATGGCCCCACCCTCACCGCTTAACCGCCAAACACGATTGTATCGGAAGGCAGCACGCGTGCAATCCGCGGGAGGATCGAGCGGACGGAAACATCATGAAGGTCTGCTGACAGGCTAGTGCAGAGATCTTCGGCGATGACAATATGGTAGCCAAGTTCCCAGCCGTGCCGTGCGGTGGATTCAACCCCGAAATTCGTAGCAATACCGCCCAGCACGACCGTCCGGATGCCCCGCCTGCGGAATTGCAGGTCAAGTTCCGTGCCGGTAAATGCCCCCCACTGATGTTTGGTGATGACGATATCGCCGGGTGCTGCCAGCCCATCGGCCAGGTGCGCCCAGTCCGTTGGCAGGCCGCCTTCCGGCGGGCTTAAGGGCTGGTCGGCCAGACCCGGTGGCGCGTCGGCAAAGTCAGGTGCAAACGCGACCCGAACCAGTACGACCGTAGCACCTTCATCCCGGAAGCGAGCAGCAAGCGATTTACCGCTCTCCAGCACCTGCGACGATGGCCGCGGGGCGGTTGGCAGGGCAAGTATGCCATTCTGCAGGTCAATGAGGACAAGGGCTGTGGTTCGCGGGTCAAATCTGTTCACGGATCGGCGCCTTCCGGGATCTGGATACATGGTCGGGTCAAACATCGACCGGCAATGGAAAATCGGTTATGCGAGGACTGTCTCGCATAAAAGAAAGTTGAGGGTACCCTCGCATTATGTCAAGCCCGCCCCGTTCATCACCACTCGCGCCCAAGCGGCAGCGCGGACGCGACCGCGTTGAAGCGATCCTTACGGCCGCGACAACGGTCTTTGGCGAGAAATCTTACGAGGCGGCGACAATGACCGAGATCGCTGCCCGCGCCAGCACGGCAATCGGTTCGCTCTACCGTTTTTTCCCGACCAAGGACGTGCTGGCCGCCGCAGTGCTCGAACGCTACGGCGCGCGGCTCCTGCATGCCCTGGATGAGTTGGTCGACCGCGATCCGCCGCTGTCGCCACGTGATGCAGCAGAAGGACTGCTGGACATCATCCAGCGTCTGCGGACGGAACGCTCAGTCGTCCTTTCCCTGCTCGACAGCGGGATTACCCTGCCAGATGGGACAGGAACGCTCCGCAAGGCGCTGATCGGGCGCATGAGCCAGTTATTGTCACGGCTGGGTGGTTCTCCGGGTCCACATGACGAACGGGCCGTGATGCTGCTGCATCTGGTCAAGGCGATCTTTGCCCTGCCACAGGATCTTTCGGTCCCCCGCCCGGCCCAGGACAAGGAAGCCATTACGATGCTGCGGCTCTATCTGGAACATGCGGTCGCCTCCCGCTCATCCGGGTCAGAGGTCGCTCCGTAACCTCTGAATCCGCACACAGCCGATCGATATCTTCAGCGATCGCGTCATCTGGATTGAACGGGTCTGCTTTTCAAAGCATAACTGACTATAATGCGGTGAAAATCGAGCTTTGACTCTCCAACTGTTTCGCGAAGGTCAGAGAAACGCATCAAGCCGATGCAGCAGTTCTGCCGGTGCTTCTTCCTGCGGACAGAGGTGGTCCCCATTTTTCGGACAGGGCGATAAGCTATCATCTGGCCTGAACGAGGACGGGTTTTATGGGCAAGGTTACGCGGAAACGGTATGCGGCAGAGTTCAAGTCACGGGTTGCGCTGGAGGCGATCCGTGGGGAACTGACGCTGGCGGAACTGGCTTCGAAACATGGCGTGCATCAGACGATGATCGCCCAATGGAAGCGCCAGGCGATCGAAGGCATGGCAAGCCTTTTTTCTGGTAAGTCGGTAACGGAACCTTCAGTCAGCCCTGCTGATGTAGAGAAACTGCACGCCAAGATCGGCCAGTTGCTGGTGGAACGGGATTTTTTGCGGGATGCCTCTGCTCGGTTGGGCGTGATCAGAGGCGGCAGATGATTGACCCGAAGAGAGCATGCCTGCCGATAATCCGGCAATGCACGCTGCTGCAACTCAACCGGTCGGGC
The DNA here is from genome assembly GCF_003207955.1 of Novacetimonas pomaceti. Classification (NCBI taxonomy): domain Bacteria; kingdom Pseudomonadati; phylum Pseudomonadota; class Alphaproteobacteria; order Acetobacterales; family Acetobacteraceae; genus Novacetimonas; species Novacetimonas pomaceti. The sequence continues at coordinate 42 of NZ_NOXG01000025.1, read as the reverse complement.
GTCTACTATCGGCCTGTGCCACAGAGCGAAGCCAATCTGGAG
>NZ_NOXG01000024.1:0-22315 GCF_003207955.1 Novacetimonas pomaceti | reverse complement strand
CGCATACAACTGCAAAAGAATGGCACGGCTTCAGGCAGCATAAGCCGGGTCAGCCTCGGCGTTATCAGCCGCAAAATGCCCAACCCGACAGGCTGCTAGGGCGCACCTAAAAACTTTCGTCATTTGTTATCATCAGGCTGTTGAAAGGCAGTTCCTTACGAGCCGGCCTTTCAACCGGCCTTCAGGCGGTGCGTGTCAACGGCGCGAAACGCAGCCACAGCCATCCCGCCAGGGCGGACAGGACGGAACCGGCAAAGATTCCCATCTTGGCCGGCATCACCAGATCCGGGGCAGGGAATGTCAGGTTCGCGATGAACAGGCTGATGGTAAATCCGATGCCGCACAGAAGCGAAAGGCCAAACAGCATGGTCGTTGGCGTTTCGGCGGGGCGCGCCGCGATCCCCAGTCGGGTCGACAGCAGCGTCGCCCCGAAGACGCCAACGGGCTTGCCGATCACCAGCCCCGCCATGATCCCCAGCGGGGCGGCGTTCAGCATCATGTCCGCATGCATGCCGCCCAGTGTCACGCCCACATTCATGAACCCGAAAAGCGGCAGGATCCCCCATGTGACGAAAGGCGCCAGCACCGATGCCGCCCTGTCGATTGGCGCGATCCCCGCTCCCCGCGCCGTCGCGGGCAGGCACAGGCCGGTTACCACCCCGGCAAGGGTCGGGTGCAGGCCGGATGCCAGAAGTGCCGCCCACAGCAGGAGGCCACCGGTCGCGTAACCCCATAACGTCCTGATCCCGACCCTGTTCGCCCCGACCAGCGCGGCCGTGACGGCCACGGCCGCCAGCAGCGCGGGCCAGTACAGGGCGCTGCCATAAAACAGTGCGATCACGACGATGCCCAGAACGTCATCGAAAATGGCAAGCGCCATCAGCCATGCCCTGGCCCCGGCCGAAACACGCGGGCCAAGGGCAAGAATGATCGGCAGCGTGAACGCCGCGTCCGTCGCGACGGGAATGGCCCAGCCGCGCATCGCGTCCGGATGCCCGCATGTCACTAGCAGGTATGTCAGCGCAGGCACGATCATCCCGCCCACTGCCCCGATCAGCGGAAGGGCGATATGGCGCGGTGACGAAAGGTGCCCGGAAATGATTTCTTTCCTGATTTCAAGGATGACCACCAGGAAAAACAGGCTCATCAACCCGTCGGAGATCCATGCCGTGATGTTTTCCGGTCCCCGTTCCCCAAGGATGGAAAGCCTCATGCGCGTCGTGGTCAGGGCGGCATAATCCGCCGCCCATGGCGAGTTCGCCCAGGCAAGACCCGCCAGCGACGCCAGCAGCAGGGCGGACGCCCCGCCGGCGGGGGCGCGCAGGAAGCGCCGGATACGCGCCGCGGGCGTAATGGGGGCGTTGGTCATTCCCCCTTGTTGACGGAGTCAGGGGCGGCATACAAGCCGATTTCCCCGTGTGTGCCCGTATTTGCGCCGGATGCCGCGTATCGCGCATGGGGTCGTCCCGGGTGGTGCCTTTTTTCAGGAATGCGGCGTTCCCCGAAGCTTTTTGAAAAAAGCTTCACCAAAAACTTCTTTAGGATTTGCTCTCCATGTGGCTGGAGTCGCCGGGTCGTCCATATTCAATAGATATGGATTAATGCGTCATTCATATAAAAAATATTTCCATTTGCACATTGAGCATTCGCATGCGCGCTCCACATACCCTTACATAATCAAGGAGTTGGATCGTAATGAAAGAGCATCGTGTTCCCCATGCGGCGGGTTCAATCCACGATCTGGTGCGCAAGGCCACGCATTCGCCAGATCTCCTGACGCCAGCGGAAAGGGCCCGCCTTTCGGAGCATGTCCTCAAGGGTGGTGAACATGCCACGGAAGAGGAACAGGCCATCGCCCGCAAGGGAACGGTTGAGCCGGAAAACATGAACGCGGCGGAAATCCAGTTGCTGGGACGACGCGCGGCCGCCAAGAAATAAGGCGCTGTTTGAAAATAGCCTGCTGGTAATAAATGATAAAAGTTTTTGGGTGTCGCCTTTTTTTAAAAAGCGACGTCTTTCGAAGCTTTTTATAAAAAGCTTCACCAAAAACTTTTCATGATTTCAGTATGTTACTGATCCCGCCCTGCGCGATGGTCCCTGTTGCGTGTCTGGGTTCAGGAAAAATCCACATTGTCCGACAGCGCCTGGAACCGGAATCCTTGGTTTCAGGCGCTGTTGTATTTGTGGGATATATTTATTCTGAATATTATGTAATTTCATGTTCCATAAGTATTCGTGACGGTTTTTGTATTGAGAACCTGTCATTTCTGCATGGAATTTGAAGCATGGCTAAATTGATCTGGATCACTGTCCGACGGCCATGCATGTTACAGGCTTTGCACCAGACGGGAACACCATGTCCCGGATCGAATAATGTTCTTATCCTGTCAGGAGAGATTTCATGATCACGCGTCCCGCATTCATCGCCGTGCCGCAGCATGCTACCGTCAGTCGTGAGGGACGGGGCACGGATCCCTTTGCAGTACTGCAGCGCCAGATGGGACGGCTTATCGAGGATTACCGTGCGCCCGATACGTTTGGGACCGGGCACATAGGGGCCACGGATATTACGGAAGACGCATCTGGCTACCACATTTTCATCGAGGTTCCCGGCTGTTCGGAAAAAGACATCAACCTGAGCACCACGAACGGGGTCCTGACGATTAGCGGTGAAAAAAAGAGCCCGATCGAAGGGACCGAGCAGAAGCAGCATGTCTCCGGGCGCAGCTTTGGCGCGTTTTCGGAACATTTCACCCTGTCCGATGACATCAATGCGGAGGGCATCACGGCCGGCATCAAGAATGGCGTCCTGAAAATCTTCCTGCCACGCCGCGAACCGGCCAAGCCTGCGGAACGCAAGATCGAGGTCAAGGCGGACTAGGCCCGATCGGCATTTAGGCGTCCTGTATCAGGACTGAATGATTTACCCGGTGTCCTTCATCCCAGTTCGAGGTGAAGGCACCGGGTAAAATCATTGCACGCATAGGAACCGAAGGCGTCGCCGGGTTCAAAACCGTGCCGACGGTAAAGCGACAGCGCCGGGTCGAATGCCGCGCCACTGCCGGTTTCAAGGCTCAGTCGCCGGAGGGCGCGTTGTTTCGCGGTCGCGATGATGGTTTCAAGGATCGCGGTTCCCACGCCCCTGCGAATAAAGTCGGGATGCGTCCGCATGGATTTTATTTCGCCCGTATCGAACGACAGCATTTTCAATGCGCCTATCCCGGCGATACGGCCCTGATCCCACGCCGTCCAGACGGTCACCTCTGGCGTGGCAAGGCCCGAGAAATCAAGGGCATGGCCGGGAGGTGAAAAAGCATGCATTTTTTCAAGATGCAGGGTCAGCAGCGCGCGGGTCTGCGCCCCGGACAGGTCATCTTCGCGGATGTCAAACATGCCGATCGCCCTTTCTGATGGCAGGGGATTATCTGAAAACGGCCTGATGGGGAACAGTAAAGGTTTTCCGGGTGTCGCCTTTCCAAGCTTCCTGCAAAAAAGCTCCATCAAAAAGCCCTTTATGATTACGTCATTCCTTCAGGAAAAAGGCGCTGATGGCATCGGATTTCCCGATCGGCCATGTGCTGGTGCATTCCAGATGACTGCCGGCATTGGCCAGGGTGCTCCCGCCCTTATATCCTTGAACCATGCGCGTCCTTCCATGCGCCTGCTCCACATATCGGTCAGGTCACGGCCATTATCCAATTCAAACACAGCGCTGATATGATCATGTGTCAGCGCCAGATCTTCTGGCAGGTCTGACGGAAGCTTTTCAACCAGCCACGACCATGCGGCAACGCCCTGGCCTGCGTGGAAGATTGCATTTCACCGGCACGCATTGGCAATCTGATGCCTGTCGGGCAATCTCCATGGAAAATATGGGGCTATATCAGCATGTCGCCACGGGACGGGGTCTCCCAACAACGCAATGCCGGGATCGACGTCCTGCGTGGCATCGCCATTTTCATGGTCATGTTGCTTCACTTCAGCCTTACTTACCGGCTGTGGCATGGTGGCCTTCTTGTGGACCTGATCGGGCGGGATTGGACATATTCGCTGATCGGCTGGGGTAATTTCGCCGTCACGATGTTCTTTGTCATATCCGGTTTTTTGATTGCCACAAACACGGCGCGGCGGGATGGCGGTCTGGGGCATGTGCAGCTTCGGCCATTTTACGTCCGGCGGTTCGCGCGGCTTTTACCATGCCTTGTTCTTGCCCTTGGCATCATTACGACTCTGGGATTGTGTTCGCTGCCCTCCTTTGCTGCCGAGGGGCCGCACCCGACATTCGGGCTTCTGCTTGGCGTCCTGTCAGTCCTGACCTTCTGCCATAATATCCTGATGCAGCATTGGGGATATTTTGACTATGCCCTGAATGTCTATTGGTCATTATCCGTGGAAGAGGTTTTCTATATCCTGTTCCCGATTGTATGTCTTGTCCTGAAGCGTGAGTGGCTTATTGCGATACCGTGCTTCCTTTTCATCATGATCGCACCTTTTTATCGGGCCGCGCATGCGGATAACGACATTTTCTATTTATATGCCAATCCTGCATGTTTCGACGCCATTTCCATCGGCTGCCTGACTTCCATGCTGGCCCGGCATTGGCAACCTTCGATCCGGCAGGCCATTTTCATGGAAGTTGCGGGCTGGATAATATTGGTGGCCTTCTGGCTGCGGGGGTTTGATGGGGCGCATGTGAAGTTCAGCTTTACGGTTATCGCCCTTTCAACGGCAGCAATCATTTTCGGAAGCTTCTCCCGCCCTTCCACCATCATGGGGCGTTCGTTTCCGGGCCGGGGCATGCGTTGGCTGGGCCGTCACAGTTATGAATTATATCTGTTCCATATCATCGTGCTTGGCATCATGCGCGATATCATCCCGGGAAACTCTCTTGGAACTGTCTGGCAAATCCCCTGGCTGTTAACGTTTCTGGCGATTTCCGCCATTGTGGCAGGTGGTGTTGCCCGTAACCTTGGCGATCCGGTGAACAGGGCACTTCGACAGCGTTTCCTGATGGCTTGTAAATCAGGGACAATTTCAGCATCGAGGCCACGTTGACACACGAACCCCGGGAACCATGCTGTTTCCAACAGGCCATGATAAAATAACAAAAGTTTTTGGGTGTCGCCTTTTTTCAAAAAGGCGACGTCTTTCGAAGCTTTTTGCAAAAAGCTTCACCAAAAATCTCTTTTACCTCCGATGTCATCATGCGCCACGGATCAGTGGAGGTCGTTGCGAATGATCGTTTCCGCCTGCGCAAGGACAGTGTCCTGCCCGCCTTTCAGCATCTCTGGCGTGATGGGTATCTCCACGTCCGGTTTGACCCCGATCCCCTCGAAAGGTGTGAAGTCCGGGAAATATTCCCGCCGCGTACTGACGATCAGGTTCATGCCAAGGTCGGGGAAATCGACCCGGTAGGGCTGCCCCGTGGTGCCTTCGGTCGTCTCGCCCAGGATTTTCGCCCGATGGGCAATACGCATGTAGGTCACGAAATCCTCGCATGCCGAGGCACAGTAGCGATCCACAAGAAGATAGACGCGACCGTGATAGATGGGATTGTCAGGCTGGATCATCTGCCCGCCAGTGCGCAGCATCGCATGCGACAGGGCGTCGTAATCGGTCATCCCCGCCTTCTGCCATGCCTCGATCGTGCCGATGCGCAACGGCGTGGCGTCAAGCATGTCGCGGATCGGATGTTCCAGCAGCGCATGGACAAGGTCCATCGGGGTCGCGCCCCCGCCATTGCCGCGCAGGTCAAGCAGCATCGCCGGCGCGGATGCGTGCGCCCGGATGGCATCGACGGCCGCGCGTTCATTTTCCGGCCGGACAAAGCTGGGGATTTCGATGCGCGGGATCTGGCCATCCCCCATGGAAACGCGCGTCCCGCCCGGTGGTGTCGGCAACCCCCGTGGCGGTTCGGCCTCCGGGTTGTCCCGGTCGATCCTGACCTCGTGGCCATCCTGTGTCCTCAACGTAAAACGCACCGGCCAGACGGTTGCGCGGAAGAACAGGGTGCTTTCGCTTCCGGTCAGGTTGCTTCCCCGGACATAGGGCAGTTTCGTGTCCACCCATTGACCGAATGGTACATTGTCAATCGTCATGATCGTATCGCCCGGCTCCAGCCCCTTATGGGCGGATCGCACGACGACCCATTTCCCCTGCAGGCGCTGTGCCAGGAATGGCATCATGGGCCCGCACATCAGGCGCGTGTCAAAGAAACGCGTATGTCCGTTGCCAAGGCTCCCGAACAGCTTCATCGTGGCGAGGTCGAATTCAAGGCGCGTTTTACTGGCGACCGCCTCGGCTATGTAGGATTTGTACTGCCTGTCGAAATCATAATCGACCGGCAGCGCCTCCCAATGGGCGAAATATTTCCCGACAGTGTCATAGATGCGCGTCGCCACCCAGATCTTCTGCTCCAGGGTGGGGGCGGGAAGCTGTGCCGCCTCGCTGGCGGACGGGCATGGGGGTGACGCCAGCGCGGGCGGGGCGGGGATGGCGCAGCCCGCGGCAAGAACCAGCAGCTTCGGTAATTTCATGCGATATCCCGTCGTGTAATGAACCCTGATGCAGCAACGCCGAGGGTATCGCATTCCCCCGGCGCGCGGCATGACATTTCATTCACGAACCGTATCGTCATGACGGGCGTGCGTTGTGCTTACCTCAGGATGAAATTGGTGATGATGTCGGTAAGTTTCCCGAATGGTGGCTGCAGGAGCGTCGCCGCGTTGATGCGGCCCTGTCGGTAAATGCCGCGTGGATGGGTCAGCGCCATGAAGCCCTCCCTCCCATGATACGCCCCGATGCCGCTGTCGCCCACGCCGCCAAACGGCAGGTCGTCCTGGGCGTAATGCAGCAATGTCCCGTTGATCGTGACATTTCCCGAAACCGTGCGTTCCAGCAGCCTGTCGCGTTGCGCGTGCCTGTCGCCAAAGTAATACAGCGCCAGGGGCCGGGGACGGGCGTTGATGAAGGCAATGGCCTCGTCAGGGTTGCGGTATGTCAGCACCGGCAGGACGGGGCCGAAAATCTCCTCCCGCATGATGGCCATTTCGGGCGTCGCGCCCAGCACCAGGGCGGGGGCAAGGACATGGCCGGCGTCTGAATCGGCCCCCAGGCGGATGATGCGCGCGCCGTGTTCCTCCGCATCGCGGAGCAGGCCGCGCAACCGTTCGTAATGATGCTGGTTCAGGATGGCGGTATAATCGGGCGACCCCGCGTATCCGCCGGGATGAAGCCTTTCCACCGCCTGCCGGTAGGCGTGGGCGAACGCGTCCTCGTCCGCTTCATGCAGCAGCACGTAATCCGGCGCGATGCAGGTCTGTCCCGCGTTCGTCAGCTTGCCATACGCCACCCGGTCCGCCGCGCGTTCCATGGGAAAGCCGGGTTCGATCACGACGGGGGACTTGCCCCCCAGTTCCAGCGTGACCGGCGTCAGGTTGCGCGCGGCGGCGGTGGCGACCTTCCTGCCGACCGCCGTGCTGCCGGTGAACAGGATGTGATCGAACGGCAGGGCCGAAAACGCGGCCCCCAGTTCGGCGTCCCCCGTGACGACGGCAACCTGTTCCGGCGCAAAGACCGCGCCCACGATTTCCCCGATCAGCGCCGCCGTGGCGGGCGTCATCTCCGATGGCTTGACCATGGCGCGGTTGCCCGCGGCAATGGCGGTCGCCAGCGGCACGAGGGCGAGTGAAAGCGGATAGTTCCACGGCGCGATAATGCCCACGACGCCGATCGGCTGGCGGACCACCCAGGCGCGGCCGCACTGGAAATAGGCGGAGACATGCCGGCGCTTCGGCTTCATCCAGTGGCCCAGATGGCAGATCAGGTAATTGATCGACTGCACCAGCGGGATCAGCTCCACAATGGCGCTTTCGCGTTCCGAACGCTGGCCGAAATCGGTGTTCAGGGCGCGGACGATATCGCCCCGCCGCCGCAGTACTTCGGCCTTCAGGCGGCGCAGGTCGGCCCGGCGCCGCGCGGCACCGGGTGGGCCGTCCTGCACGAAGGCGGCACGCTGCTGCGCAAGGAGGTGCTGCAGGTCGGGTGATGTGGCGTGTGCCGGGGGCGTGTCGGGCATTGCGCCCTCCATGTTTACAGGAGAAACTTATCCGGGCAGGATATGGAGTGGAATGATCCAGTGTCAATGAAAGTTTCCCCTGTAAACATGGGCGTCACGGATGAGTGAAACAAAGGACCGGCCCTATCACCATGGCGACCTGCGCCGCGCGCTGACCGACACGGCGCTTGCCATGCTGGCCGCCAGCCGGAACTGGTCCTTTACCCTGCGCGAGGTCGCGCGTCGCACCGGCGTCAGCCACGCGGCGCCCTACAAGCATTTTCGCGACAGGGAGGAGCTTCTGCGCGAACTGGCGCGGATCGGGTTCGTCCGGCTGGGACGTGCGATGACGGCGGCAATGGCGTCGGACGGTCCTTCGGCGCGCGCGAAATTCATCGCCGGCGCGCGGGCCTGCATTGATTTCGCGCTGGATGACCCCGGTCTTTACCGCCTGATGTTCAGCGGGGATGCCGACAAGGCGGCGGACCCGCGCCTGCATGACGCGGCCATGGAAACATTCGGGATTTTCCTGCACCTTCTGCAAAAGGGGCAGCGTGACGGAAGTTTCCGGCCGGTCGCCACCAACGCGCTGGCGGCGGCGGGCTGGGCGCAGGTGCATGGCCTTGCGATGCTGGCGATCGATGGCCAGCTGCTGGAGGAAAAGGTCGGGACGGAGCCGGTCCGCGCCGCGCTGGACGTGCTGCTTGACGGGATGTGCGCCTGACGTTTCAGGGCTGTTCCGGCGGGCGCGTCCCCACCGCCGGCGTCCCTGCCGCCAGCGTCCCTGCCGCCATCCGTGTCAGGGCCGCGTCGATCACCGGCCAGTCCCCGCCGCGCGCCACCGCGGCGACATAGCCGTCGGGGCGCACCAGCCAGATGCCCTTTCCCCCGCCATCCGGCGGCGGGCAGATGTCGGGTTTCAGCAGGGTGGCATGCCGCGCGATCATGGCCCGTGCCGCGGCGTCGTCGCGCGCCACCAGCGTAAAACGCGGCAGGTCGCCCGCGCCGACGCCACACCCGGGATCAAGGCGCTGCCCTGCGCGCGCGCCCCGTGGCCCCACGGCGCCACCTGTGTTGAGGGGACTGTCGCGATAGCGGATCATGACCCCCGAAAGCGCGTTGGCAATGGCGCGGCGGATCGCCGGGATGCGAAAGAGCACCCGTGCGACCAGGCCGCGCAGCAGCCGGGCCGGGCGGTTTTTCAGAAGGACAATCCTGGTCATGCGGCTGGAACCGGTCAGGACCTGCCGGGCGACCGGGCCGCGTTCGGGGCCATAACTGTCCAGCAGGCCCGCGCGCGCCTCCTGCCGCATGACAAGCGCCAGCTTCCACGCAAGGTTGAAGGCATCCTGCATGCCCGTATTCATGCCCTGCCCGCCGGCGGGGCTGTGGACGTGCGCGGCATCCCCCGCAAGGAACACCCGGCCCACGCGATAATCCGCGACCTTGCGTTCATTGACCCCGAAATGCGACAGCCAGACGGGATCCGACAGCGTGACGCCGCCCGGCCCGCGCCGCGCGACAATCGCCTGCACCTGTTGCAGGGTCGGATCGCATGATGGGACGGAAGCGATATCGGCAATGATCCTGTGGCGGCCGGGCGAGATCGGGAAAAACATGACGGCCCCGTCGGGGTGCCAGAAAATCGCCGGTTCGTCGGGCGGGACAAGCAGGCCCGCCACGTGGACGTCGGCAATGATGAAGGCGGTGGGAAGGACATCCCCCTCGAACGCCAGCCCGAGCCGGTGGCGGACGGACGAATGCGCCCCGTCGCATCCGACCAGCCACGCGGCCTGCATGTCCTCGCGTCCGTTTCCGGCATGCGTGATGGTGCATGACACGCCATCGCCCGTATCGACGAACGCCGTCAGTTCGGCATCGCGTTCGACCTTTCCGCCAAGGGATCGCAGGTGCGCCTCCAGCAGCCGTTCGGTTTCCGATTGCGCGATCATCAGCAGGTAATTGAAGGGCGAGGCAATTTCGCCAAACGTGACGCGGCCAAGGGTCCTGCCGTCCGAATGAATGCTGACGGCCCGCGCATGCAGCCCGGTGGCGGCGAAGGCATCGGCGCACCCCGCGGCCCTGAGGAGTTCAAGGGTCCGTGGCCAGACGGCAAGGGCCCTCGACTGATCGGTGCGCCCGTGCGCCCTGTCGATGATCCGGACAGGGACGCGATACCGCGCAAGCTCGGCGGCCATGGTCAGGCCGACAGGACCCGCGCCGACGACAAGGACAGGCTTCATCATGGCTGTCACCCGCAGGGGAAAATGGTTGTCCCGATGCCCGGGCAACCGTCCCGCCGGTAACGCCGGACGCGTCCGGCCCGTTCCTGCCGCATGATGAAGGGGGATAAAAGTTTCCGGGCGTCACCCTTTTTCAAAAATGCGCTGTTCTTGGAGGCTTTTTGCAAAAAGCCCCGCCAAAAACTTTTAGGGTTTCAGGGCATGGTCGGGGCCGCGCGGAACGCACGGCCCCACGCACGGCCCACGGGTGCCGCCTTTCAGCGCTTCATGGCCTTGAACCGGCGGGTCTGTTCGGTCAGGGCGACCTCCACCGGCAGGCGCTCCATGCTGGACGCGCCGTAAAAGCCGTGACAGTCGGGGCAGTGATCCAGCACCTTCTGCGCATCATCGGGCATCGCGATCGGGCCGCCATGGCACAGCAGCATGATGTCGGGGCGGATGGAGCGCGCGGCCTCGGAAATCTCGTTGATGAGGGTGATCGAATCCTCCAGCGTCATGGTGGTGCCCGCCCCGATGGCCCCCCCCGATGTCAGGCCCATATGCGCCACCAGCACGTCGGCCCCGGCCCTTGTCATGTCGCGCGCCTGTTCCGCGTCAAAGACATAGGGCGTCGTCAGCAGGTCCTTTTTATGGGCGCGCGCGACGACATCGACCTCCAGCGCGTAGCTCATGCCGGTTTCTTCGAGGTTGCGGCGGAAATTCCCGTCGATCAGCCCCACGGTCGGGAAATTCTGGATGCCTGAAAAACCCACCCGCTTCACATCGTCCAGGAACACGTCGAAATCGACGAACGGGTCGGTGCCGCACACCCCCGCCAGGACCGGCGTGTGGGGGACGACCGGCAGGACCTCGCGCGCCATGTCCATGACGATCTGGTTGGCGTTGCCATAGGCCAGAACCCCGGCCAGCGACCCGCGACCGGCCATGCGATACCGGCCGGAGTTGTAGATGACGATCAGGTCGATGCCGCCCGCCGCCTCGCACTTGGCGGACAGGCCCGTGCCGGCGCCACCACCGATGATAGGATGTTTGTCCGCAATCATCTTGCGGAATTTCTTCAGGATTTCTGCGCGTGGAATCGAAGGCATCAGCTGTGTTCTCCGTTAAAGAGGCTGCGGAACGTGGCCGCGAGCGTATCGGCGAACGCCGTGTCGTTCACCCCATAGGGCAGGGGGATCAACCGGCGTCGCGGCGTCTGCTCCACCGTGCGTTCCAGCGCCTCGAACAGGGTCTGGTCCGCCTGTGGGTCGTAAAAGGGTTCGCCCATGCGGTCCAGCAGGGAAAAGCCGCCTTCGGGCAGGAAAAACCGTACCTCGCCCTCGCACCGGTTCAGGCGGTGGCCGATCCATTCCCCCATCGCGCGGCATTCCTCGACCGAGGTACGCATCAGCGTGATCTGCGGGTTGTGTTCCACCAGCACGCGGTCGCGGTACCGGGCGGGCACGGTGTCGATCGCGCCGAAATTGACCATGTCCAGCGCGCCGCAGCTGCCGACATAGGGGACGCCCGTACGGATGGCGGCCCCCAGCCGGTCGTCATCGCACGGGAAGATCCCGCCGGACAGGAAGTCGCAGATTTCGGTGGTCGTGACGTCGATGATGCCCGCCAGCTGTCCCGAATCGGCCATGCGTTCCATCGCGCGGCCGCCGGTGCCGGTGGCGTGGAACACCATGCAGTCGAACGTGTCCTCCAGGTCGCTGACGATGCGTTCGACACATGGCGTGGTCAGGCCGAACATCGTCAGCCCCACCGCAGGACGCGTATCGTGCGTGGCGGGGGGCAGGTGGGCCGCCATGCCCGCCATGGCGTTGGCGGCGTTGGCAAGGATGCGGCGCGACAGGCGGTTCAGCCCCTCCATGTCCGTCACGGAATAGACCATGGCGATGTCCGACCCGCCGACATACGGCGCGACATTGCCCGACGCGACGGTGGAGACCATCATCTTCGGCAGGCCCAGCGGCAGGGCCTGCAGCGCGGGCGCGATCAGCGCGGTGCCGCCCGACCCGCCGATTCCCAGCACCCCGTCCACGTCGTCGCGCGCGCACAGGAACCGGCGCAGCGCCGTGGCCATGGCGGCGATGGAACTGCCGCGCCGGCGCGTGAACACCGCCTGCGGGCCATCGGGATGGGCGGCGGCGACGGTGGCCGGGTCGATCATGTCCGGCTGTCCCGAACATGGCGCGCGCAGCGCGGTGCTGACATCCACGATCACGGCGGATATGCCCTGCCCCGTCAGGAGGTCACGGACATAGCGCAGCTCGACGGCCTTGGTGTCGCATGTGCCGACTACATATACGCGTCCCACGTCACCCTCCTGATCGCTGTCCGGCGCCAAGTCTGCGTATAGGCGACAACGGCGCAACCCCCGTCCCCGGCCCGGCGGGGACACGGTTTCGTGAAGAGGGGCGGAGCAATATTATGTCATCATGATCGCGGTTTTCCGCGCCCCCGGCGGGCCGCCGCCGGGCGTTGCCGTCACGGCGTGGCGCGCCGGGCATAGGGCAGGGGCGGCAGGCGCTGCCCGTCGCGCCGGTAGGTATTGAGGAACACCCGCACCGCCGAACGCGCGACGAAGGCGATATATTCGTCGGAGGTATCGACCGGAAGCTGCATGCGCGCCCGCCCGGCAATGTGCGTCTGGCACAGGGCATAGAACTGTTCCGCCGCGAAAAGCGGGTCGGGCACGTCAAGCAGGTCGTTCTGCGGCGCGCGGGCCAGCCACGCGGCAAGGATGCTGGTCGCCTGCTGCGGGCCGTGCGTCCAGAACGTCTGCGCCAGTTCGGGGAAATTCCCCGCCTCTGACACGATGACGCGGTTCAGCATCAGCGAAAGGGGCGATATGATGAGCTGGATCAGCGCCGTGGCCACGTGTTCAAGCGATTCCGCCAGGGTCGCGCCCTCGTCAATGCGGCGGAACATCAGCGGCAGCTTTTCGCGCGTGCACTGTTCGATGAAGGCGCAGAACAGCACCGCCTTGCTGTCGAAATAGTTGTAGAGCGTCCCCTTGGACACGCCCGCGTCGCGCGCGATGCACGACATGCTGGCCCCTTCGTACCCATGTTCGGCGAAGATGCGCGCCGCGCCGGCAAGGATCTGCGCGCGCTTGGCCGGCGAGGTGCCCGTCGCGGTGGTGCCCACTGGCTGGACCGGCGGGTGATCCCGGCCGGGGGGTGGGGGCGCTGCAGCCATCAGACGTGTCCTGACCTTTTGTCCGTTAGTTTCGATTGACCCGTTGCGTAAAGCGGATAGGTTATGGGGCTGACCGAACTGATCGGTCAATGGTAAATGATATCGCGTAACCGTTGCGTACGAACAGGTTTATCGTATTGACGACAAGGACAACAGGGGGCCGCGTTGGTGGTTAGGGGATTTTCATGGCGCACCGCCGTGGTCGGGTTGTCGATGGTGACGGCCGGATGCGCGGTCGGCCCCAATTTTCACAAGCCGACTCCGTGGACGCCCAAGAAATATGGCGGCCCCGCCACCATGCAGCAAACGGCGGCGGCCGGGGAAAAGCCGGTCGCAAGCCAGGTGACGGACGATACGCCCGACCCCGCGTGGTGGGACTGTTTCCACGATCCCGTCCTGTCGGAACTTGAACGCAGGGTGGCGACCGACAACCTCGACGTCCGGCGCTTTGCCTACCGCATGGCCGAAAGCCGGGCCGAACTGCGCATCGCCGGGGCCGAACGCTTTCCCGCCATGTCGGCCGCGGGGTCGTACGCGCGCCAGCAGTACAGCACCAAGACCCTGCAGCGCATCGTGACCGACATCGATCAGGAACATCCCGACGGCCTGGTCCCCGGCATGGGCGCCGTGCCCCCCGGACAGGCGAAGATCCCCCTGTTCAACCAGTGGCGCGACAGCATCGACGCAACCTGGGAAATGGACCTGTGGGGCCGCGTGCGCCGCCAGTACGAGGCGGCGGCCGCATCGGCGCAGGTCACGCGCGAGGCACGGCGCGGCATGCTGATTTCCCGGCAGTCCGAGGTCGCGCGCGATTACATGGAACTGCGCGCGGTGCAGGAACAGCTGCGCATCGTGATGGAAAACCGCGACGTGGCGCAGCGCATGCTGGAACTGAACCAGCAGCGTTACGACCATGGCATGAGCAGCGACCTCGACGTCGAACGCGCCCGCGCGCAGCTGGAGGGGACGGTGTCGCGCATCCCCCGGCTGGAACAGCAGCTGGTGACGCAGGTCAACGCGCTGAGCATGCTGATGGGCGAGCCGCCGCGCGCACTGGCGGACAAGCTGCTGGTGGCGTCGGCCATCCCGCCCGTGCCGCCCACCGTGCCGATCGGCGTGCCGTCGGAACTGGCGCGGCGCAGGCCCGACATCCGCCGGGCGGAGGCCAGCCTGCATGCCGCCACCGCGCAGGTGGGCGAGGCCGTGGCCGAATTCTATCCCCGCGTGACGATCAATGCCGGTTTCGGATTCGAATCCCTGTCGTTCCGCGACCTCGGCTTCTGGAACGCAAAGGCATGGAACGTCGGGCCGTCGATCACCCTGCCGCTGTTCCAGGGCGGCCGCCTGCGCGGGCAGCTGGAACTGCGCAAGTCCGAACAGAAGGAGGCGGCCATCGCCTATCAGCAGACGGTGCTGCAGGCATGGCATGACGTGGACAACGCGCTGACCGCCTATACCGACGAACAGCGGCGGCATGATTTCATCGCAGCCCAGGTGGAGGCCAACCGCGCCTCCCTCCGTCTGGCGCAGGACCAGTATGGCAGGGGGTTGGTGACGTACCTGACGGTGCTCGACGCGCAGCGCCAGCTGCTGTCGTCGCAATCCGACCTGACCACCAGCACCGCGACGATTTCAGGCAACCTCGTGCGGCTGTACAACGCCCTTGGCGGCGGGTGGGAGACGACCTATCCCGAAAACATGCCAAAGAAGAAGGCCGCCGAGAAAACCGCCGTGAAAACCGCCGCCACAACACCCGGCACACCTCCCGCCACGACCCCGGCCGTATCGCGCCCGGCATAGCGGAAAAGACCCCGATCGTGCGGAAATGCTTGGCGCGGCCTGAACTCGCCTGATATAAGCCGCGCGGTTCCGCCATGCCGGTCCCGACGCGGGGGCCGCATGCCGGAGCCGAGGCGCAGGGACCAGTTAACATGCTTACATTGCCACCCGACTATCATCCCTCGGAATCTGAGGAGTTCATGAACCCCCTTCAGGTGGAATATTTCCGTCACAAGCTGCTGCGGTGGCGGGCGGAACTGCTGAAGGAAGCGGACGAGACATTGGCCAGCCTGTCCGAAGGCGGCATCCACGAAGCCGACATTACCGACCGCGCCAGCGTGGAAACCGACCGGGCGCTTGAACTGCGTACCCGCGACCGCGCGCGCAAGCTGATTTCCAAGATCAATCAGGCATTGCAGCGCATCGAGGCCGGCACCTATGGCTTTTGCGAGGAAACGGGCGAGCCGATCGGCCTGAAGCGGCTGGAAGCGCGTCCCATCGCCACCCTGTCGATCGAGGCCCAGGAACGCCACGAACGCATGGAAAAAATCCATCGCGACGACTGAGTCCGGTCCCGTTCCCGTCCCGCGTTGGCGCAGGATGCATAAAATCCCGTGAAAAGGGGTTGCAACGCGGGACGGGAAAAGCTACCAACCGCCCAACGGCGTCGCTGCTGTAGCTCAGTGGTAGAGCACTCCCTTGGTAAGGGAGAGGTCGACAGTTCAATCCTGTCCAGCAGCACCATGATTTTCCATGAAAATTGACAGTAAACTGTCGACCGATATACGGCTCCGGGTTTGTTCCATGCTTATTGGAAATCCGTTGGCGATCATGATCATCTGCCAAAAATCACTCTGATCCGTGGAAAATCCGTGGAGTGTTTATGGGTGATCGGAGATGTCATGGGCCGTGCGCCCGCCATCGGATGATTTCACCCCGACCGGCTGGCCCGATGACACGCTCCTGACCCTCCCGGCTTGATCCTGGCCGCCCTGCTGCCGCCTGGCATCGTGGCATCGTCCCTTCGTCTCCCGTCCTGACGGAAGGACGTGAGCGTGACCGCCGCGGGAGACGCGGCGCGACGGCGTGCGCGATGGAAGGCGCGGGCCGGACGGAGCGCGCGGCTGGCGGTGTCCGGCCGGATGGCCGCAGGCTATCCATCCGTGTCATAAGCGGCTAACATCATGCAAACAGTGGGATGTCCATCTTTCATGACAAGGACGCGCATAGAACCGCCTGCCCCGTGCACAACGCTCTATCTGTCCATAAGGGGGATGCGTGCAGCGGGAAACGGTAACGGATGAAGATCGACAGGGCGCGGATTGTCGGAAAAATCAATTTCCTCATCAACCGGATCAGGGACCGGCCGCCGGTCTATCTGGGTGATGACACGCTCCTGCTTTACACGCCCTATGGCTTTTACATCTACCTTGACGGGCGTGATGACAGCCTGACGCCGCACATCATCAACAATGGCGTGTGGGAAGCGGGAATCTCGCGCTATATCGACGCCAGCCTGAATCCGGGGGACACGTTCGTCGATATCGGCGCGAACAACGGCTTTCACTCCCTGCTGGCGGCAAAGCGGGTGGGGCCGGGCGGGTGCGTCGTCGCCTTTGAACCGCAGGCGCGGCTGTGCACCCTGATGCAGCGCAGCCTGCGCGCCAACGTGATGGCCGACCGCCTGTTCATCCAGCGGCAGGCGCTGGGCGATACAACCGGCATGGTGCAGCTTGGCAAGATGGCGTACATGTCCGGTTCCGCCTCGCTGCTGTCCAACCAGCAGATTGTCGAGCATGAGGAGGTCCCCATCGACCGCCTCGACAGCGCGCTGGAGCAGCTGTCGCACGCGATCGGCCGCAAGGTGGTGCCCAACCTGGTGAAGATGGATGCCGAAGGGGTCGAATACCGCATCTGGTGTGGCATGCGCGACATGGTGCGCGACCTGCGCCATATCCGCATCGTGACCGAATTCTCGCCCATCAGCTATCGCCACCAGGGGATGGACGTGGTCGGCTTCCTCCATGAATTCCACGACCATGGCCTGCGCATCCAGATCATCAACCGCAAGGGGGAATTGCGGGATTTCGACATACGCCATGCCGAAATGCTGGCGCAGGCGGAGCGGCAGTTCGACCTCGTGCTCAGCAAATAGGCGACGGCCTGAACATACAGGTCTAGTAAAAAGCTGAAATCATTGAAAGTTTTTGGTGAAGCTTTTTACAAAAAGCTTCGAAAGACATCGCCTTTCAGAAAAAAGGCGATATCCGGAAACCTGTGTCATTTCCGGACGGCCCCAAAGGCCCGGCGCGCCTCAGGGCACGCCGATATCCGCCAGCAGGCGCCGCAGAAGCGTAACCAGCCGTCCCTCCTCCCGCGGTCTGGGCGCCGCGTCCATCACGACGCCGTCCGCGTCATCCATGGGATAGCGTGGCAGTTCGGGATGCGCCGTGCTGATCGCCCGCCACAGGGCGGCAAGGCGCAGGCGTTCCTCCTGATAGGAGCGGGCGACGGACTGCACCTGGCGCAGTCCCTCCCGCGCCGTGGGGTCGTTGTGGCGCGCGCGTTGCGCAGCCGCTCCCCCAGCGCGATCGTGGCGGCTGAGCTTGCATCGACCTGCCGGATCAGATCGGCATAGGCCTCGATAAGTCGTGGCGTATCCATTGCCATGTTCCCTGATATTGCGCGGGGTGCGGACGCGATCAGTCAGGCGGCTGCGCCGGGTCGCGCTGGACGTTCGGGGCGTTCATCCCCGGCGGGATGGCTTCCTCCCGCGTGGGGGACTTGCCATGCGACAGGCGCGACTTCTGCGCCTTGCGGCCCAGCGCCTGCTGGTCCTGCAGGTAGGGGGCGTTGTTGTAATCCGACGCGGGCTTGTTTCCCGGCCGTTCGGCATGGGTATTGCTGGAGGTCGCGCCCGTGCGGTCGGACGTGGCCTTGTCCGGCAGGGCGGGGTCCGTCATGCCGGGGGTCGTCGTGTCCTGCGCCTGCCCATGGGCAAGCGCGGGCGCGGATGACAGGCCCAGCAGCAGGAGGGGGACCGCGCCGGCCATTCCCTTCATCAGTACCTTGGGCGTCGTCATGGGCATCGGTCTGGTCATGGCTGCGTATTCCTTGTCCGCTGTCGTCCGCGCGGCGCGCGGGGACAGTGCGTGGGTGACGCGAAAACGGACAACCCGCATGGCATGGGGAAAACGCCGCGCCGCGCAGGTCGTGCCATAGACGAACGCGGCACGCGGGGCGCGGTTGCCAGCCCGCATGGCCATCCGTGCCGACGGCCGGTGCCCGGAAACTTTCAAGGACTGTTTGAAAGGATCGGGCTGACAATACCCTGGAATCATAAAAGTTTTTGGTGAAGCTTTTTGCAAAAAGCTTCGAAGGACGTCGCCTTTTTCCAAAAAGGTTATGTTCAGACAGTCCCTTATCCCATCAGGCCGGCCCGGCCGCATGGGCCGGCACGGCCTCGCGCACGCGTCCGGCGGGCGCGGGGTGATGGGCCACGGCGGCGGGACGGCCAATGCGCGTGATGTCGAATGGCGTCGTCTGGTAGATGCGGTTGATCCAGTTCCCCGCCAGCAGGTGCGCGTGGCTGCGCCAGCGGTTGATGGGCGCGCGGGTGGGATCGTCGTCGGGGAAATAGTTGTGGGGCACGCCAATGTCCACGCCATTGGCGACATCGCGGAAATATTCGTCCGCCAGCGATGTGGAATCATATTCCAGGTGGTTGAACATGTGCAGCGAATGATGCGACGGGTCATCCAGCAGGCACAGGCCCGTCTGCTCGCTTTCCGCCAGTACCGTCAGGCCGCTGTGGGCGGGGATGTCGGCGCGGCGCACCTCCGTCCAGCGGGAGACGGGAACGCAGACGTCATCGGAAAACCCGACGAGGTAGGGTGACGCCGGGACCAGGACCCGATGGTCGTACACCCCGAACGCCTTGCGCGGCAGGCAGTGTTTCGGCATGCCGTGGAAATGATGGACCGCCGCCTGCGCCGCCCAGCAGATGTTGAGACATCGGTGCACGTTCGTCTGGGTCCAGTCAAAAACCCGGCGCAGTTCGTCCCAGTACGTGACATCGCGGAATGACAGCCGCTCCACCGGGGCGCCGGTAATGATGAACCCGTCGAAACGTTCGGCCCGCACGTCCTGCCACGCGCGATAGAACGAGGTCATGTGGTCGACCGGGGTATGGCGGGGGACATGGTCGCTGATGCGCACCAGCGTCAGTTCGACCTGCAGCGGGGTCGCGCCAATCAGGCGGGCGATCTGCGTTTCGGTGCAGATCTTGTTGGGCATCAGGTTCAGCAGCCCGATCCGCAGGGGACGCACGTCCTGCCGGATGGCATCGGCCTCGCCCATGACCATGACGCCTTCGGCCTCCAGCGTGTCGCGGGCGGGCAGGTCGTCCGGAATCTTGATTGGCATTTTACGTCTGTTCTCCAACTACCTGGCTGGGACAGACGCAGTGGCTTGATCCGTTTGGTTGCCGGGTCCGGCCACATCCTTCCTCGCGGAAGCGCCACCTTGCCCGGAACGGCAGGTTGGCGTTGGGCGTCGTCCCAACTCCTGATGCTGGCGTTTCTTCTATGCGCGGCGGATCATGATTTCAAGCATGAAAAGCATTGCGGCCTGATTCTCCGCATTGTGTGAAGCATGCCGCCCCGCCCACCCTCTCTCCCGGCTACGGCGTGACGGGATGGCCATAGGCGCGGTTGAACCAGATCAGGCCGGGCCGCGCGCCGTCATGGCGCACGACCATGTCGATCACGCGGGCGATGACGATGGTGTGGGTGGCGACATCGCGTACCTCGCTGACGCGGCAGTCGAAACTGACGAGCGCACCGTCAAGCAGCGGCGCGCCCGTGCGGCCCCGCCGCCATGTCGCGGCGGCGAAGCGTTCGGCCATCGGGCGCGACCGGCTGGCAAAGGCATCCGACAGCGCCGCCTGCCCCCGGTGCAGGACATTGACGGCCATGACGCCATGGTCCAGCACGTGCGGATGCGCGCTGGTGGCGCGGTTGATGCACACCAGCAGCGTCGGCGGCGTATCCGACACGCTGCAGACCGCCGAGGCGGTAAAGCCATGGGCGCCGCGCGCGCCGTCGGTGGTGACGATGCTGACCGCGCAGGCCAGCGCCGCCATGCCGTCGCGAAAGGCGGCGGCGGTGACGTCTGCCTCCGCCGCCGGGGGAAGTGTGGTCACGGTGGGGCCGGCCATGGCGCGTCCCGCCGTCAGGCCGCGCGGGTGGGGCGGTGGTCGTTCGCGATGGTTTCGCCAAACGGTCCCATGGTGCCCTGCGCGCCGCCCGCGTGGCGTGGGTGCGCCGTCGGCAGGCGCGGCAGCACCAGTTCGCCAAAGCGGTAGGCCTCCTCCAGATGGGGATAGCCGGAGAAGATGAACGTATCGATGCCCAGGCGGCGGTATTCGTCGATCCGTTCGGCCACCGTGTCCGCGTCCCCCACCAGCGCCGTGCCCGCGCCGCCACGCACCAGGCCGACGCCCGCCCACAGGTTGGGGCTGATTTCCAGCCGGTCGCGCTGTCCGCCGTGCAGGGCGTTCATGCGTGACTGCCCCACGGAATCCATCCGGGCAAACACCTTCTGCGCCTTTGCGATCGTCGCGTCGTCAAGGTGGCTGATCAGGCTGTCCGCCGCCGCCCATGCCTGCGCGCTGGTTTCGCGCACGATGACATGCAGGCGGATGCCGAACGATACCTCCCGCCCGCGTTCATGCGCCAGCCTGCGGATATGGGCGATCTTTTCGGCCACCTGCGCCGGGGGCTCGCCCCATGTCAGGTATTTGTCCACCGATTTTGCCGCCACGTACGACGCGGCCTCGGACGAGCCCCCGAAATAGATCGGCGGCCCGTCCTTCTGCAGCGTGGGGAACAGCAGGTGGCCGTCGCGGATGTGGAAATGCTTCCCCTCGAACCCGACATGCTCGCCCCGCAGCAGCGCGCGATAGATGGTAAGGAATTCGTCCGTGATTTCGTACCGGGTGGCATGGTCGGCAAACAGCCCGTCGCCCGCGTTTTCCGTGGGGTCGCCCCCCGTCACGATGTTGATGAGCAGCCGCCCGTTCGAAAAACGGTCCAGCGTCGCGGTCATGCGCGCCGCAAGCGTGGGCGACAGCAGGCCCGGACGCAGCGCGATGAGGTAGCGCAGGCGTTCGGTCATCGGGGCGAGGGCGGAGGCCACGACCCAGCTGTCCTCGCAACTGCGGCCGGTGGGGATCAGCACCCCGTAATAGCCCAGCGTGTCGGCGGCCCTTGCCACCTGCTGCAGATACGGCAGGTCCACCGGGCGCGCGCCCTTCTGCGTGCCGAGGTAGCGGGTGTCGCCATGGGTTGGCAGGAACCACAGGACGTTGATCTCTTCGGGGATCTTGTCGGGAATGTTCCCGGCGGTTGCGTGTGACATGGTCAGGGAACCCTGGATGATGTTGGCAATGACGTGGGGATGGTCATGGTGGCGCGATGGCGGCGCGGCCCGGGACACCGGCAACCCGCGCGCACGGGGCATCCTGTCGGACGGCGGGGCGGATCTGTCATGGCTTTGTCATGGTGACCTCTCATGGCGTCCTCTCGTGGCGATCTCGGGCAACGCGGCACATTAATTAACGACCATTATTGCGTATTAATGTGGTAATGACATTAACAACAGTACAATATGAGTCAATAAAATAAATGCCACGAAACGTGCGCATATATTGCGGATGCAGGGAACATGGCATGTCATTCCGGCCTGCCCGGGCCATCACAGGACGGAAAAACAGGAAAAGGAAACCGGAAATATTTTCATATAAAATAATGATATATAATGATAATTATGGAATCTGGCGTGCGGGTCTCTTGCGGGGATAAAAATAACTATTATTGATCGTTATTTGTTTCCGCCCCGGCGGTCGCGCGGATGTGTTTTCCCGTGGCCGGGAATGGCGTAGCGTCGTCGCGGAAATCTCACAGAAGGGTTGTACATCGGGTTAGATTATGAAAAAGTCTGTTTTGCACAAAAGAAATTTTCGTAAGCTATAAGAAAACCCGATGCA
>NZ_NOXG01000023.1:0-27022 GCF_003207955.1 Novacetimonas pomaceti | reverse complement strand
GCATCGGGTTTTCTTATAGCTTACGAAAATTTCTTTTGTGCAAAACAGACTTTTTCATAATCTAACCCGATGTACAACCCTTCTGTGAGATTTCCGCGTCGAGAATTACCTGATCCGGACAAAACAGATGGACGAGGCACGGGAACGTCTTGTCGCAAACCCTGACAGCAGCGGCCGTTTCCATTCCGACTGGCTTGATATGATTTATCCGCGCATCAAACTTGCCCGGAATCTGCTGACCGATGACGGGATCATTGTCGCATCCATTGATGAAAACGAAATTTCAAATCTGCGAAAGGTTTTTGACGAAATCTTTGGCGAAGAAAACATGCTGTTCCAGATTACCCTCCTGTGCAATCCCAAGGGAAGGTCACAGGACAGATATGTTGCAAACTGCCATGAATATCTGGTGGGATATGCCAAAAGGCAGCTTCCAAAGGGTGCCCTGAACGTCCCGAAGGACGACGATGAGATTTCGGAAAATTACAGGCTGTCGGATGATCGCGGACCATATCGCGAACTGGAACTTCGCAATACCCATCGGGAATTCGGGAAACATAATCGCCCCAACCTCTATTATCCTTTTTACGTGAATGGCAAAGGCGAAATTTCACTTGAACCTAAACGGGGATATCTTGCGATCTATCCCGACTGGGACGATGGTTTCGAGGGATGCTGGACATGGGGAGAGGAGAAGGCCCGGACCCAGCTGAATGACGTGGTTGCCCGGAAGGTAAAAGGGGCATGGAAAATCTTTCGCAAGAATTATGCCACGGACGCCGACGGCAAGGCGACGAAACAGGTGAAATCCATCTGGACCGACAAGGCATTCCATACTGAAAAAGGCCAAGCGGCGTTCAACGAACTTTTCCAGAGCCGCGAGAAATATTTCCAGTCCCCCAAGTCGGTCGATACATTGCGCGAACTGCTCCGGATGGCGACGGACAGGGAGTCCACCATTCTGGATTTCTTTGCCGGGTCCGGAACGACAGCCCATGCGGTTCTGGCGCAGAATGCCGCTGATGGCGGAAACCGTAAGTTCATCATGGTCCAGATCGCGGAACCCACACCGGAAGACTCTATGGCACGCAGGGCCGGTTATGCGACTGTCGCCGAAATCACGAAAGAGCGTATTCGCCGGGCAGGAAAGCAAATTTCCGAAGGCACATGTCATCCTGAATGGAATGGCGACATCGGTTTCCGGGTATTCCGGGTCGATACCTCCAACATGAAGGATGTCTATTACCGCCCCGATGAACTGAAGCAGTCCGACCTGCTCGACATGGTGGATAACGTCAAGAAAGGTCGCACGGCCGAGGACCTGCTGTTTCAGGTGCTGGTTGACTGGGGGATGGACCTGACATTGCCCGTCAGGTGCGAGACCGTGAAAGGCAAGTCCGTCTTCTTCGTTGATGACGGGGCCTTCATCGCCTGTTTCGATCGAGGCGTTACGGAGGATCTGGTCAAGGCGCTCGCCAAGCATAAACCCCAGCGCATCGTTTTCCGCGACAACGGATTTGCGTCAGATGCGCTCAGGATCAATGCTGAACAGATTTTCCGGCAATTCTCCCCCTCAACCGAAGTCCGGGCGATCTGAGGCCTGTCATGAAGCTGAAATTCAGGAACCAGCCTTACCAAGCAGAAGCGGTCTCCTCTGTCACTGATTGCTTTATGGGACAGCCGAAAGAAGATGGCCTGTCCTATCGCATCGACCGGGGCGAAAATGCGCAGGCCAGCACCTTTGAGGATGGGGTTGGCAATGCCAGCCTTGTGCTGGATGAGGCCCGGATCCTCCATAATATCCAGCAGGTCCAGCGTCGCCAGAACCTGCCCGTTTCGCAGTCGCTGACGGATTTCACCACCGTGAACGGGCACGGCGAAACCGTGCCTGTCAGCGCAGCCTACCAAAAGCATGCACTGGCTGCGACCCGTATCCACCTGGATGTGGAGATGGAAACGGGAACGGGAAAAACCTATTGCTATATCAAGACCATTTTCGAGATGAACAAGCTTTATGGCTGGTCGAAGTTCATCATCATGGTCCCTTCGATCGCCATTCGCGAAGGTGTCTGCAAAACGCTCGGGATCACGGCGGACCATTTCGCAGAAAGCTATGGGAAAAAGGCCCGGTTCTTCATTTACAATTCGAAGCGCCTCCATGAACTGGAAAGCTTTTCTTCGGATGCCGGGATCAATGTGATGGTGATCAACATCCAGGGCTTCAACTCACGAAGCATGGATAATCTCCGGATTTACGAAAAGCTGGATGATTTCCAGTCCCGCAGGCCAATCGACGTCATCGCCGCAAACCGTCCCATCCTGATCCTTGACGAACCGCAGAAGATGGGGGGCGCCACGCAGGAAGCCCTGCCAAAGTTCCACCCGCTGATAGTCCTGCGTTATTCGGCCACGCACAAGACGCAGCATAAGCGCGTCTACAGGCTTGATGCGCTCGATGCCTATAACCAGAAGCTGGTGAAGCGGATCGCGGTGCGGGGCATCCAGACACGCGGACTGGCGGGAACCAGCGCCTATCTCTATCTCGAAGGGATTGATATTTCGCAAAAGACGCCCATGGCGCGGATCGAACTGGAAGTAAAACTGAAATCTGGCGAGATCAGGCGCCAGTTCCAGCGCCGGAAATGCCGCGACGATCTCTTCAAAGCCTCCGGCGGACTGGAGCAGTATCGTGGCTTTACCATCAGCGAGGTTGATTATAACACCAACACGATCGAATTCACGAATGGCATTGCCCTGAAATCCGGGGAAGCAAACGGCGATGTTTCCGATTCCGATATCAGGCGCATCCAGATCCGCGAAACGATCAGAACGCATCTGGACAGGGAAAAACAGCTTTTTTCCCAGGGGATCAAGGTCCTGTCCCTGTTCTTCATAGATGAAGTGGCAAAGTATCGCGATTACGACCGGCCCGATGAAAAAGGCGAATATGCCCGCATCTTTGAAGAGCAGTATGCCCTGCTGAAGGATGATTACCTGACCGGTCTGCCGATTGATAATGTGGCCTATCGCGATTACCTCGCCGGGATTTCCGCATCCCGGACGCATAATGGCTATTTCGCGATGGACCGGAAGACCCATCGTTTCAGGAACCCGCATCTTGGCGCGCGCAGCACGGATTCCGACGATGCGGATGCCTATGACCTGATCCTGAAGGACAAGGAGCGGCTGCTTTCCTTCGCGGAACCGACCCGCTTCATCTTCTCTCATTCCGCATTGCGGGAGGGATGGGACAATCCGAATATTTTCGTGATGTGCATGCTCAAGCACGCCAGCAGCGCCATTTCGCGTCGGCAGGAAGTGGGACGTGGGCTGCGGCTGAGCGTGGACCAGCATGGCGAGCGCATGAACAATCCACTTACCGTGCACGACATCAATGTGCTGACGGTAATCGCGAGTGAAAGCTATCGGGATTTTGTCGCCGGGCTTCAGAAAGAGATCACGGAAACCCTGTCTTCGCGCCCGCAGGAAGCAAGCCCGGATTACTTCACGGGCAAGCTGCTCTTTACGGATACGAACAACGTCGAAATCACCGCCGACATGGCGAAACAGATCCATAACTATCTGATAAAATCAGACTATATCGACGAAAATGACCGGATTTCGCCAGCCTATCATCAGGCGAGGAGTGCCGGGACATTATCCGCATTACCTGCAAAACTGGCGCCGTATGCCGATCAGATATTCGAATTGATCGACAATATATTCACGGACGGACAGTTTCCCCGGCCGGAGGATGGACGAAGGGACAGAACCAATCCCCTGAACGCCAATTTCAAGAAGAAGGAATTTCAGGAACTATGGTCCCGCATCAACAGGAAAGCCATTTATCGCGTTGAATTCGATTCAGATGAACTGGTACGGAAATCCATCGATACCCTGAACAGGAATCTCCGCGTCACGCCGCTGCAATACACGGTTCAGGTCGGGCTGCAGAAAGAAAACCTTACCCATGGAGAGCTTCGTGGCGGGGCCGGTTTTTCGGCGACAAGGACCCGGACGGAACAGGGTGGGTCAATCCATTCCCTGGTAAAATACGACCTGATCGGCAAGGTGGCGGAAAGCGCGCAACTGACCCGGGAGACAATCGCGCGGATCCTGTCGCAGCTCGAACCGGTCATTTTCCGACAGTTCAGCATCAATCCGGAGCATTTCATTTCAGAGGCATCGCGCCTTATTGCCGAACAGAAGGCCACGATGGTGATCGAACATCTGACCTACGATGAAACCAGCGCGCGATACGATACGGATATTTTCACCGCGGCCCAGATGGGCCAGGATTTTTCACGGGTCAGCAGCAAACTCAGGAAACATATTTATGACTACGCCATCACGGATTCCCAAATAGAGGCGGAATTCGTCAGGGAACTGGACATAAGCGAGGAAGTCGCCGTCTATGCCAAGCTGCCACGGGGTTTCCAGATCCCGACCCCGGTGGGGGATTACAATCCCGACTGGGCGATTTCGTTCAAATCCCGGGATGTCAGGCATATTTACTTCATCGCGGAAACAAAAGGATCGATGTCCAGCATGAAGCTGCGCGAAATCGAGAACGCAAAAATCGAATGCGCGCGGAAGTTTTTCAGGAAGATTGGGAAAAACATCAGGAAAGATGAAATCAGATACGATGTCGTGACAGACTATTCGCAGCTGATGGATATTGTCTCTTCCATGAAACAGGACTGAGCATTGCCACCCCTGACGCCCATGTTACGTCAGGAACTGTTTCAAACATCTTTTTCTAAATTCAAAGAAGTTTTTTGGTGAAGCTTTTTGCAAAAAGCTTCAAAGAACGCCGCCTTTTAAAAAAGGCTGCCCCCAAAAACTTTTATCAACAGGTTGCTTCCGAAAGAGCCTCTCAGGTTGGCAACACTATTTCCATTGCGGACCAGGAATAATCCTTTCCTCCCCATGATGCCATGGCCTCTCTCTACCCGTCAGGCATGACAGACATTTATTTCATGTTGACATCGTACTTTCATGCACATAATGAACGATACGGGACCGTTTACCAACGAGGAAACCCGACATTCCAGACTTTTACCGGACCGGCACGCAATGATTTTTTCCAGAAGCCTCGGCCCCTGTTTCCTGATGGGTTTCCTGCTTGTTCATGGCACGGTTCAGGCACGTGAAGCCTGTACCAGTCCTGACGTGCGGCTTGACCTGTCCGCGCACCAGATCGGGGTGGGCGTCGGATATCTGTGGGGACATGGCACCCTTTCGGAAGGGGGGCAGACTTATCGCTTCACCGTGCGTGGAGGAGGAATGCTGAGCCTTGGCGGCATGAGCCTGTCTGGTCAGGGATGCGTGCGTAATCTGGCGCGATTGCAGGATTTCAATGGCACTTACTGGACCGTGGGGGGAACGGCGACGATCCATCGCGGAACCGCAGGTATCGTCATGGAAAATGCCCGGGGCGTTGACATACACCTGCATGCGAAGACCCGTGGCGCACAGCTATCGGGGCAGGTTTCCCGCCTGTCTTTCCATCTGACCGCGCCCCCCGCCCGTATCCCCAAGGGCACGACTGTCGCTTCATATGTAAGGTGACGGGTGAAAGATGTTCTGGCAACTGGATTATCAGGAAAGCAATAGAAGTTTCTGGATTCTGAATTTTTTCAAAAAGCAGCGTTCTTCGAAGCTTTTTGAAAAAAGCTTCACCAAAAACTTCTCTACGGCATCCACTGGATTGACGGCATCTTTCATCAGTCCGTGGAAATGATTTTATCGACCGTGCGCACGACTGTCGGCTGCCAGTGCGGAAGCTGGACACCAAAAACCTGCTTCAACTTCCCGCAATCCAGACGGGAATCCTTTGGCCTCTTCGCGGGTGTTGGCCAGTCCTCGGTCCGGATGGCCTCCATCTCCGGCATGGGCCGACCATGACGGGCGGCTTCTTCCAGTGTCGCAGCCGCCAGCCCATACCAGGTCGTCTCGCCCTGCGCCGTTGCATGATAAATGCCGGCATACCCAGGCAGCCAGCCGGTCTGTTCGATCCGCGCGAGAATGGCGAGAATGGCATTTGCCAGGTCATCCGAACAGGTCGGATTTCCATGCTGATCGCCCACGACACGCAGCTTGGGGTTCTTGGCCCCTGCCGCGATCATCGTCTTGACGAAATTCCTGCCATGGGCCGAATACACCCATGCAGTCCGCAGGATGACGGCCTTGGGACTGGCGGCAAGAACCGCCTTCTCTCCCGCGGCCTTGGTCGCGCCATACACCGTCTGCGGGGAAATCGGGTCCGTTTCCACGTAGGGAGCCCCCTTGTCCCCGGAAAACACGTAATCCGTGGAAATATGGATTAAGGGAACATCCTGCGCCGCGCAGGCCATCGCGAGAATCCCCGGTCCCGTCTCGTTGGCGCGCCGCGCGGCCTCGATTTCATTTTCCGCCGCATCAACGGCCGTCCACGCCGCCGCATTCACGACGACAGCAGGCTTGTAACGGGTAACCGCCGCCGCGATTGTCTCGGGCCGGTCAAAATCGAATTCAGGACGACCTATCTTTACGACACGTGGGCCGCCTGCGGCTGCAAGCGACACGGCAAGCTGACCATTGCCGCCCGTTACCAGAATCCGGCCGCCGGTCGTATCCTCATTCATATGCAAACCACCCCGCCGCTGCTGAAAAGTTCGCCGCGATCCTGTCCTTGTCCGACAGGATTGCCTCTTCCGGGGCAATGGGCCAGTCGATCTTCAGTTCGGGACAATTCCATATCACCGCCCGTTCCGATGTCTTATCATACAGATTCGTGCACTTATATTGCACTTCCGCATTCTCGGTCAGCGTGACGAAGCCATGCAGGAACCCCGGCGGCAGCCACAGCTGCGACCAGTTTTCCTCTGACAGTTCGGCCGCCACCCATTGCCCATATGTTGGCGAGCCGGTGCGTGCGTCCACGGCGACATCCCAGATCGCGCCCCTGCTGCACCGTACCAGCTTTCCCTGTTCATAAGGTGCGAGCTGGCAATGCAGCCCGCGCACGACGCCTTTCTGTCGCGACAGGCTCTGGTTGTCCTGCACGAACGTCGCGTCGATCCCTGCCCCGGTCATCCGATGCAGGTTATAGGTTTCGGAAAAAAAACCACGATTGTCGCCAAAGCGGGGCGGCGTTACCAGAATCACGTCTGGAATGGCAAGACGTTCGACTTTCATCCGTTATTCCCAAATCCGATGCCTGCGGCATTCCTATTTCACAAGTTGCAGAAGCATCCGGCCAAGGTCCGTCTTGCCCACGCGCCGCGCCAGTTCCTGCAACTGCGCCGCATCGATATATCCCATGCGATAGGCGACCTCTTCGGGCGATCCGACAAGCATTCCCTGACGCGACTGAATGGTCTGCACAAACATGCCGGCCTGCATCAGGCTGTCGGGCATGCCCGCATCCAGCCAGGCGCAACCACGCCCAAGCCGTTCCACCTGCAGGCTTCCTTCCTCAAGATACATCCGGTTCAGCGCGGTGATCTCCAGTTCGCCACGTGCGCTGGGCTTCACCTTGCGGGCGAATTCCACGACACGATGGTCGTAAAAATAAAGCCCCGTCACCGCGAGGTTGGAGGTCGGCTTTTCCGGTTTTTCGACAATATCGAGAACCTTCCCCCGCCCATCAAACGTGACGACGCCATAACGTTCGGGATCACGCACGGGATAGGCGAACACCGTCGCGCCATGTTCACGCTGGGCGGCGGCCCGCAGCATGACGCTCAGATGATCGGCGAAGATGAGGTTGTCGCCCAGCGCCAGCGCACTTGGCGCCCCGTCCAGCCAGTCCTCCCCGATCAGGAACGCCTGCGCCAGCCCGTCGGGGGAGGGCTGGACCCGGTAGGTAAACCGCACCCCGAACTGCGTCCCGTCACCCAGCAGGCGCTGGAACTGCGCCATGTCGTGGGGGGTGGTAATGATCAGGATGTCGCGAATCCCCGCCAGCATAAGGGTGGAGAGCGGGTAATAGATCATCGGCTTGTCATAAACCGGAAGAAGCTGCTTGGAACTTGCCAGCGTCATGGGATGCAGGCGGGTGCCCGCCCCACCGGCCAGTATGATGCCCTTCATGGGCGTCGTGAAATTTGTCGACATCAGGCTGCTGTTCCCAGTCTCTGTCCCGCATGGCGACAGGCGCGGATTTCTTCCCACCATGAACGGTGATCGAGGTACCACTTCACCGTTTTGCGGATGCCATCCTCGAAACCATCCCGCGCCTTCCAGCCCAGCGCCGTTTCGGCATGCGTGGGATCAATCTCGTAGCGGAAGTCATGTCCCGGACGATCCATCACGAAGCGGATCAGCCGTTCACGGGGACCTGCGGGATCGGGACGCAGTTCATCAAGCGTGGCACAAATGGCCCTGACCACCTGCAGGTTGGTGCGCGGCTGTCGTGCGCCAATGGCGTAGGTTTCACCCGGCTGGCCGCATTCGACAGCACGGACGAGTGCTTCCGCATGATCCTCGACAAACAGCCAGTCGCGGATATTTTCTCCCTTCCCGTAAACCGGCAGCTCCTTGCCTTCGATGGCGTTGATCGTCACCAGCGGAATAAGCTTTTCCGGAAAATGCCAGATCCCGTAATTGTTCGTCGTATTCGTGACAAAGGTCGGCAGGCCATATGTATGATGCCAGGCACGGACAAGATGATCGGACGACGCCTTGGAGGCGGAATAGGGGCTGCGGGGATCGTACGGCGTGGTTTCCGTAAATGGCGGGTCAGACGGACCAAGGTGGCCAAAGACCTCATCCGTGGAGATGTGATGGAAACGGAAGCCCTTCCGGCGCTCCGGGGACAGGCCGTTCCAGTAGGCACGCGCGGCCTCAAGAAGGGAATAGGTTCCGACCACGTTCGTCTGGATGAAGACGCCAGGACCATCGATCGAACGGTCGACATGACTTTCCGCGGCAAGGTGCATTACTGCATCGGGCTGATACGCATCGAACAGGCGCCTTATCGCGGCATTATCGACAATGCTGGCTTTTGCAAAACGATAGCGTTCGTTCCCTGCGACTTCGGCGACTGTTGCCTCGGACGCCGCATAGGTCATGCAATCGACATTCAGCACACCGTGCCCGGTATGACGGATGATATGGCGAACGACAGCCGACCCTATGAATCCGCAGCCACCCGTCAATAAAATCCGCATTATATCCAGTCTCCTTAGCGCATAGGGCCAAAATTTCTTGGGCATCTTGCAATTCTGTCTTCACGGATAAGGCTCGTGAAAATTTTGCAAAAATGTCCCTGCCCTCTCGCAAGACGGACTATGCACGCAATGTTTTACCAATATGCTAAAGCATGACCTGGTTGATCCGCTTCATTCCCGGTGGCGACAGGGCAGGCGGGGACCATTCATCCGATCCATGCCTTCATCCTGGTGACAATGTTTCCGAGGGAATGACAGGACGCGATCCGCGGTTCCGGAGATCTGCACGGAATTTATGTGAGGCATACGCGTGCAAGGCGCCTGCGTGGTCATCCCCCAGCGCAGGAACCGCCTCGACAGACGCCCGTTCGATGGGGCCCTGTTCAAGGCACGCCACCTTATCGAGAACTTCTTCTGCAAGCTCAAGGAGTCCAGCGCATCGCCATGCGGGGCGACAGGACAGACAGATCATTCGCAGCCATGATCCATCTCACAGCCACAATCATCAATTCACGACAATTCCCGACAGGCCGCCAGAAAGGCGGTGTCTTTTTGAAGATTTTTATAAAAAACCTTCACCAAAAACTTTTATGATTTCAGTGGGCTCTCAAGACTACCTATTTCAAATAGTCCCTTATACCTGAAGGATGGTCGTGAAATCGAAATCCTGCCCGTCCGGGTTGGCGCCCAGGCGTATGGTGGTCGGCGTAGGCATGGAATAAGGCGGAACAGGCAGGTTATAGGGCGCGGGCGCGCCCCTGAACACGCGACCCGCCAGATCGAACATGGAACCATGACAGGGGCAGGCATATCCTCCGGGCCAGTCATCCCCCCCTGTTCCATCGGGCAACGGGCGATAGGCCGGAATACAGCCCAGATGCGTGCAGATCCCCACCAGAACGCCATATTCCGGCACCAGCGAGCGGTGCCAGTTGGTGGCATAGGGTGGCTGTTGCCGATCAGAGGAGTGTTCATCACGCAGCCGACGCGTCAGGTCCGCCTGCTGCAGCCGCGCCAGCGCCTGTGGCGTGCGATGGGTAATGAAAACCGGGCGTCCCTGCCACGTGACGACAATCTGCTGTCCCGGCGGCAGGCGGGAGACATCAACGTTCAGCGGCATATGCGCCGCCGCACTGTCGCGTGGTGTCAGGCTTTGCAGGAACGGCCACAGGCACGCGCCCACCCCGGTCGCCGCCGTCGCAACGGTCACCATCTGCAGGAAGTCACGCCGCCCACCGCCTGACGCAGGCGTTACGCTGTCGTCGGTTTCATCTGTCATCAGGATTTCATATCCGCACAATGCCGCGCCGGAAAGAGCGTATCATATCCGCCGGCATGCAAAAGGCCAGAGGATCGCCGGCCCGCGTCCGGAATACGTAGGCCCGAACATGATGCCAACGCGCCCATGATAAATGGGGCATGGGTCTGCTCGCCCAGAAGCCTGCTCCCAAAACAGCCTCTAAACATAAAGAAGTTTTTGGTGAAGCTTTTTTCAAAAAGCTTCGAAGAACGCCGCCTTTTTGAAAAAAGGCAGCACCCAAAAACTTTTATTATTCAGGAAAGGGACGTTGGCAGGGGGCGCGTCTTTTCAAAACGGGGCGCAAACGGCAGCAGCACAAGGAAATAGGCAAAATAATACAGGGTCGCGCATCGTCCCGCGATCATCCACACGCCGGCGGCATGATGCCGCCCCACGAGCCCCAGCAGCACAAACGCCGCCACCAGCCCCCACAGCGCCACCCGGCACAGGGGACGGAACCGCGCGGAACGCACCGGGGAGGGATCCAGCCATGGCACGGCGAACAGCACCAGCACCGCCCCGGCGGACGCCACCAGTCCCCCGAATTTTGACGGGACGGATTGCAGGATCCCGTAAAACGGCAGGAAATACCATTCAGGCTCGATATCGGTAGGGGTATGCAGGGGATTGGCCGGGCGATAGTTGGCCGGTTCCGACAGAAGATCCGGCCACAGAAAGGCCAGTGCGGCGAACACAATGCCAAACAGCACGATGCCGACCATGTCCTTGCTGCTGTAATAGGGATGGAAAGGCAGCGTATCGGAAGGCTTTGCCGGTTCCACGCCCGACGGGTTATTCGATCCCGACACATGAAGCGCCCAGACATGCAGCCCGACCACGCCAAGGATCGCGAACGCCATCACGAAATGCAGCACGAAGAAGCGATGGACGAATATGTCCCCCAAGGCATCGCTGCCTTCGATGACATGTTCCAGATCCGGGCCGATACCCGGTATGGCCCCGACCGCCTTGCCCACAACATCGGCGCCCCAGTACGACATTTGCCCCCATGGCAGGACATACCCGGCAAAGGCGGTCACCATCGTCATGACCAGCAGCACGAGCCCCGTCAGCCACAGGATCTCGCGCGGGCTTTTATAGGAACCGTAATACAGCCCACGGAACAGATGCACGTATAACGCCGCCATGAACAGGCTTGCCCCTGTCATATGCAACGCACGTAGCAGCCACCCCGCCGGAACCTGACGCTCGATCACCTCGATCGAGGCAAAGGCCGCGTTGGCCGCGGGCGTATAATTCATCGCAAGGAAGATGCCCGTCGCCAGCATCAGCACAAGGACAACACACAGGATCGCGCCGAAATTCCACAACCCGTTCAGGTTGCAGGGCATGCGGTAATCGACATATTCCGCGCGGAACCATCTGAATACCGGCAGGCGGGCGTCAATCCACGCGACCGCCCCGGATTTCGTTTCAGGTTGATCCGCCTCATGCACGGTGCCTGAACCGCCCATCCCCTTCTCCCTTCCGATCACGGACCATGACGGGGGCGCTTTCACCCCCGCGTGATCCCGCACCGGGCTTTCTACCCGCTTTCAGGCGCGTTTAACAGGAGGAGGTTCCCGCATCGACCAATGGCACGGCAGGCGGGCGCCGGCGTCAGAACAGCAGGATCGCACCACCGGAGGCCGTATTGTCGCTTGCCCGCGCGGGGCCATGCGCCTTCGATTCCGTATGCGCGTATTCACCCACGATATTGAGCCAGTCCGTCAGGCTGTAGAACAGGGCACCCACCTCGGACTCGTTACGGGCCACCAGATCGGGGTCATTTTCGCCCCGGGCCTCGTACAGGTTACTGACGCCATAGCTTCCGACCAGCTTGATCTTCTTGGTGACGTTATACATTCCCTGCAGGTAATAGCCCTCGGACGAACGCTTGTGCCCGTTCGACGCCACCCCGTCGAAGAACAGGCCCGTCGTGCCCAGGCCACTGCCGCGATAGTAATAGGCCACGCCCTGGAACGGGCCATAGGTCAGCTTGGTGCCGATTTCGCCTGCTTCGGCCGTCACGCCACGCTTTTCGCCTTCCGAAACCGGAACGGTGGAGGTCGTGGTCTGGACCATGTTGTAGATCCCGCCATCCAGCCCGCCGCTTGTCACCTCACGCAGCGCCGTGGTCACGGTGGTCGTCTGGCTGCGGGTCAGGTCCTGCTGATGCTGCGTCAGGAAACTGGCCCAGATGCGACCCGTAAGCCCGCCGATCTTGAAATCGTACGTGACCTTGCCCTGCACCATCGGCGAACTGTGCTGGGTTGAACCGGCCGACAGGTCGCCGCCCGCGAAATTGAACTCATCCAGCGGCTGCAGGATGCCGATATTGCCCTGGAAGCCATGGATCTTGGGCGAAAGGTACGAAATCTGCGGGATCCAGTCCGCATACACGTAACCGACACCGATACGGCCCAGCGACGTATTGCCCGGGGCGGTGTTGCTGCCGGTGGAACCGACACTGAGCAGGGTCGCGTCATTGAGGATCGCGTCACCGCCAAAGATGCCAAGGTCACGACCGACCTTGATCGTGCCGAACGACTTGGTGCCCGCGGTCACGAACACCTGACGAAAGTCGATGCCCGCGGTGCCAAGGCCGACCGGGCTGCCGCCGGAGTTGGCGTTCATCGCGCCGGGCTTGTTATTGTCGATGCCCGGATACATGCCCATGACCGCCGACATGTCGATGCCGGCCTGCGTTGTCGAAAGCTTCAGGATCAGGCCGGCAGGCAGCAGGCCGTTACGTAGCGAGGAAGAATCGAACCCGTTGGGGCCGGTGGAGACACCACCCATGACGGTGCCGCCGCGTCCCGGACTGTTGAATGTGTAAAAACCGTTAACAAAGCCGGAAAGATTGATCTTGACCGGCCCGGCATCAAAGGTGAGGCCCTTGCCCGGCACGTATTTCTCCATGCGGACAAAGCCGTCGCCATACGCAGGCCCGCCCGGCTGCATCGCCAGCATGGCGCTACGCGCGGCCTGTGCGCTTTCCGCGGCGGAGGCCGCCGCCGCACGGGCCTGCGCCACCATGTCGCCCGCGCTGTCGGCCCCGCCGATATCGATCGCACCCGGCAGTTCCGTATGGATGGGGTTGTCCGGCGTCCCCGGTGCCGCGGGCCGCGCAGGCGCGGCGCGGCGGGTCGTGGCGGCCATGCGGCTGCCACGCGCGGCGGCCGCATCGGCGCGCGCATGGCTCAGATGCTTGGCCAGAAGGCCGTTATATTCACTCTTGGTCAGGCTGCCCTTGGCACGCAGGATATCCAGAAGGTCACTGTAATCATCGGCGCGGGCTTCAGGCATTTCCATCACCTGGCCAGCACTGGCGGTCAGAACGACAACGGCCCCTATTCTGGCCAACCTGCTTGCCGACATCTGATCGTTCCTTCCGTGTACTTCAACTGACTTATGTGGTGACCGCGTTAAAGTATTTCTGTTGGATATGGCCTGATGGGTCAATGGCCCCCCGCCGGCCGGATACATCCCCCGGTACATGTTTCATCGCATGTAATTACGCCCGGCGCGATGCGTGAAAGTTTCCTGCCACACCAGATATTGATGCCGTCAGGGACGCATCATGCCCCTTTGGTCAGAATGTCGCCGGAAAGCGGCGGGATATATGCGCCACCTAAAGAAGTTCCATATGAAAACTATTACTTTCACGTTTTGTCATGTACCGTGAAATCAGTACGTTAGGTCATTATGGACAAAAATGCCCCTGTATTCAGGCCCTGAAACCCGTGGCGAAAACCGTTAAAATCACCATCATTAAAATGTGATTTTTGGGTTCATTTTCACTTGGATAGTTGCACTAAAACGACAATTTCCGTCATCTGTTCAAACAATCGTGTGAACAAACAATCGTGTAAATCGTATTTCCTGCCTGTTTCATCCACCTTCATGCAGGATGACGGGCGTAATAGTTCTGGTACCATTCCACAAAATGCCGGACCCCGACGGACAATGGCGTCGCCGGACGAAAACCCGTCAGCCGCTCCAGCAGGGAGGTATCGGCCCATGTCCGCGTCATGTCGCCGGGCTGCATCGGCAGGAAATCGACGCGCGCCCTGCGACCAAGGCAGGTCTCTATTTCATGGACGAAATCCATCAGGGGAACAGGCTGCCCGTTGCCGACATTGACCACGCGATAGGGGGCGGCGGGACTGGCGCCCATGGCCCTGTCACCCGCAACGGGCGGACAGGACAGCAGGCGCGTCACCGATTCGACCACATCGTCGATATAGGTGAAATCACGCTCCATCTGTCCGTTGCCGTACACATCGATGTTCCGCCCCCGCAGGATCGCATCCACGAACAGGAACAGCGCCATGTCGGGACGCCCCCATGTCCCATACACTGTAAAGAAGCGCAGCACGGTCACCGGCGTCCCCGACAGGTGGGAAAAGGAATGCGCCAGCACCTCGGTCGCCTTCTTGGTCGCGGCATACAGGCTGATGGGATAATCGCTGCACTGTGCCTCCACAAAAGGAAGGTCCGTCGATGCCCCGTAAACGGAAGAGGTGGACGCCAGCAGGAAATGATCCGGCATCATGCCGCGCGCCGCCTCGATCAGGTTGGCGGTTCCCACGATATTGCTGTCGATATAGGTGTCGGGCCGGTGCATGCCATATCGCACGCCAGCCTGCGCCGCGAGATGGATGATGGCATCGAACCGCGCGCCCTTCATGACCCGGTCCAGCGCCGCACGATCCTCCAGCATGATTTCATGGGCGACGAAGCACGGATGGTTGCGCAGGATCATGTGCCGGCGGCGCTTGAGGGCGACATCATAATAGGACGTCATGCCATCAATACCGACGACCTCATGTCCTTCATCCAGCAGGCGACGCGCCAGATGAAATCCGATAAAGCCCGCGCTTCCGGTGACCAGCACCCGCAATGTACCCTCCTGCGTGCCATCGCATGACACTGTTTACCGTCCCGGCTCCTGCCGGGGGCTGATACCCCATATGATCGGACATGCCGATCCCTTATCCGACGACAGGGGCATGCGTATTCCGCTTATTGGGCGAAATGCTGGCGTGCGTGACGCCACGCGGCCTCCAGCGCATCCACCATGGCCGGATGATCCGCGCACCACCGCACGCTGCCGTCCTGTCCCGCGTCGGCGTCCGTGGGGGCGACCACCGCACGCCACAGCATGTCGCCATCCTGGCCCGGATGACGTTCGACCCTTATGACCCAATCGGCAGGAATGCGTGACAGGACGCGCGCCAGACGTTTTTCCGGCGTCATGGGGGTGGCGTAATTATGTGACATGTCATTCCCTTCTTCTGGCCCATCGTCCGGCGTGCCATCGACCACGACCCCAGCCAGACAGGCCGTATCCTGCCGGCAGGCCCGACCCGGCCATCCCCCATACCCTTGGAAAACCAGCCTAAACTGGCGGATCCCCGTTCAGGGGCGTGAACGCGCATCCTACGACAGGCGCGGGCCATATCCGCGCCTGTCGTGACGCATGGGGAATTTCCCCTTGACGATACGTCACATAACCACAGAATCCGCCCCTTTCCGTCAAGACAGGAGCATCCCCCGTTCGTGACACTTTTACCCGGTCTTTTGCCAGATGAGTCCATCGACGGCGCCACCCACCTGATCCAGACCGCCCTGACGCCGGTCTTCATGCTTTCTGGCATCGGCACGCTTCTGGGCCTGTTCAATACCCGGCTTGCCCGCGTCAGCGATCATATCGAAACCATTCGTGACAAACTTGACGCGGCAACGGACGATGACAGGTCGGACCACGCCATGCTGATGCGTCGGCTCAGGCACCTTCATTACCGGACATTGCTGCTTGATGCCTCCATCCTGTTCGCGGGGGTGGGCGGGGCATCGGCCTGCGGGGCTGCCTTTGCCCTGTTTGTCGGCAGCGTGCGCGATTCCTCCAGCGCATGGTGGCTGGTGCTCATGTTCGGCAATGCGCTGATGTGCACCGTCGTCGCGCTGGCAATGTTCCTGGGCGACAGCATTGTCGCATGGCACGGGCTGCGCGTCTCGACATTCCTGCCACACAGATACACGCAGGTGGACTGATCGAGCGTTTGAAGAATAACGCGTTGATAATTAATAAAAGTTTTTGGGTGTCGCCTTTTTTCAAAAAGGCGACGTCTGTCGAAGCTTTTTGAAAAAAGCTTCACCAAAAACTTTTATAATTCAGGTCATTACCTGAATTGTCTTCCAAACGATCCCTAAGGTTCAGGGCGTCAGCGAAAAGGGATCGACCGCATAGGTTTCCAGCGCGGCCTCGTGGCTGATGACGCCATGGGCATGCAGGAACGCGGTGAACGCGCGATACCGTCGCGCATTGAGCAGGGCCGGCTGTTTTGCCACGCGGGGCAGCGTCTGCGTCCACGCCGCGCGGTTCAGCGGCGTGTCGAGTTCCGGATGATCGGCAATGGCG
Organism: Novacetimonas pomaceti; assembly: GCF_003207955.1. Classification (NCBI taxonomy): domain Bacteria; kingdom Pseudomonadati; phylum Pseudomonadota; class Alphaproteobacteria; order Acetobacterales; family Acetobacteraceae; genus Novacetimonas; species Novacetimonas pomaceti. The sequence goes on along the minus strand of NZ_NOXG01000023.1, from coordinate 10,140 downwards.
TGCGACAGGATATCGTCGGGATGGTTGAGGAGCGTATTCGTCCCCTCTTCCAGCGCCACCATGAAGGCCCGGACCCACGGGTCGCGTATATGGTCCCGGGCAGCAAGGAAGACCAGTTCGTCATTAAGGGGAACGCCATGCTCCTCGGGGTAGAAAGCGGTGACGCGCATGCCCTTGAGCTTCAGGTCAATGAGTTCATAGGTGCGCACGGCCCCTATGACCGCATCGACCGAATGGGACATCAGCGCCTGTTCAAGCTGGAAATTGACATTGACCTGGTGAATGTCGGACATCGCCACCCCGGCCGTGGACAGCATGGTTCCCAGCACCGCGTCATCCGCGCCGGCAAGGGAAATGCCAATCGCCTTACCCTTCAGGTCGGCAAGGGAATGGATGTCCCCGGCCGCGATCAGGGCGTTGAGCGGCGTATCGATCAGGGTTCCCACCCGCACCAGCGGAATCCCCTGTTCCGAAAGCATGCCCAGTTGCGTCTGGTAGGAGACGGCAAGATCAGCCTGCCCCGCCGCCACCATGCGTGGCGCCGCCCCCGGATCGGCAGGCGCGATCAGGTGCACCTCCAGCCCGTGGCGGGCGAATGACCCGCTGTACTGCGCGGCGAGCAGCGCCGCGTGATCGGCATTGAGGAACCAGTCCAGGACAACGTTGACACGATGCGGCGCGACATCGGCCGCCCGCGCGCCAGCCCCCCATCCCGCCATCATCAGCAGACATGCGAGGCGTAACAGTACGGCCTTCATCGCGACATTCCCCTTCATGCGTCCGTCCGGGGAAAACCATGATGGGGCAGCGCGGGAAAAGGGTCATGCCGATACCGGCATGTCGCGTTTTCTCCCTTCGCTGGCATGACCCAGATCAGGTTCAACGGGTGTGATCTCAGCCCGCGTCAGCGGACACCCCGGTGGATGCAGATGACGGGAAATCCGCCGCAGCGTCAACCGCGCATCCCGCCACTTCGCCGTGACCGTCAGGGCTGTCGGGCGTAAAGACCGATATCGAGGTGTTTGCCGGTGGAATAGTTCAGGCCACTGACCATGCCCAGCCGACGCACATTCAGGCCGTCATGCTCCAGCGCGCCTTCGAACGCGGGGCGGTCGCGCTCGCCTACCAGCACCAGCGCGCATCTGCCGTGATCGCGCAGGAAATCCGCCGCCATTTCCGGCCGCAGCAGCTTCGTATCCTGCCCCAGCAGGAAGACGAGGCTGGGTTCGGAATCGGAAACCGACGCCACGGCCGTGTCGGGACAGGGGCGATGCTCCGCCACCAGCGCCGCCAGCCGGGGGCTGAGCCAGATCGTCTCCAGCCGGGGTATGACCACAAGGAACAGGCCGACATTGATGATGACCGCCGCCGCGATCGACGCCATCGCCGCCTGCAGCACCGCGCCACGCATCAGAAGCAGCGCCGCCGCCATCAGCAACGGCAGGGCGCCCGCGGTAATCACCATCGCGGCGGGGGACACGATTCCCTCCAGCCGCCACAGCAGCACTGGCCCCGCCAGCGCCAGCACCGAGCCCACGGCAAACCAGATCACGCCATAGGCCGACAGCAGCCCACGTCCCCACGTGGAACGCGGCCACCGCCATCCCTCGGGCATGCTGACGATCGCGGCGGCACTCAGTATGGCGATGGCGGGATAGGTCGGCAGGACATAATGCGGCAGCTTGGTCGCAATCGCCTCGAACACCAGCCAGTGCGGCACGATCCAGCAGATCAGGAAGCGGACCGGGGGCTGGTGCCGCTGCTGCCATACGAATGGCAGCGCCATCGCCGCGAACAGGGAACCGGGCCAGAAGGCAATGGCAAAGGCCACAAGGTGATATCCCGGCGGCAGCCCATGGGATTCCTGTCCGCTCGCCACCTTGCCCAGGAAATTATGCCCCATGGCGCGACTGTAGAAATCACCATGACTGACGACGCCAATCGCCACGCACCACGGCAGGACAATCGCCAGCATCACCAGCCATCCCCATGCGGGACGCAGCCGGTGCCACCAGTCGATGCGACGTTCCACCAGCGCCAGCGCGATCGGCGTGCCAAAACCGGGGATAAGGATGACCGGCCCCTTGAGCATCAGCCCGCACCCCAGCGCCGTCCAGTACAGCAGTGCCGCCGCCAGCGGGGTCGGCAGGTCGCGTTCGCGGTCAAGATAGGCCCGAAGCAGCCCACATTGCGCCAGCAGGACCACCAGCAGCAGGGTGGTGTCGATGGTCGCCATGCGCCCTTCGGCCGTCATCAGGACGGAGACCGCCAGCAGTGCCGCCGCCAGCAGCCCGCTGATCGGGCCGAACAGCGCGGCGCCAATCCATGCGGTCAGGACACCCGCCGCCGTGACCGCCAGCAGCGAGGGGATGCGGTACGGCCATGTCGCATGGGAATCGCGCATGCCCGTCAGGCTGACCGCCGCGGCCTCCAGCCAGTAAATCCCCGCCGGTTGCAGGTATCGGGGCTGATCCAGAAAGCGCACATCAACATAATCGCCGCTGTGCAGCATCTGGGCCGTGGCCTCCATGTAACGGGGTTCATCACGATCCAGCGGCGGCAGTGATGCGCGCCCCGGCAGGAAGAGGACAAAAATCGAAACGGCGACAATGATGTAATGCCGCAGCGTCAGGCGTGTCATGGTGCCGCCCTCTCAAGGAATGTTTGAAAGTAACCCGTTGATAAAAATTATAAAAGTTTTTGGTGAAGCTTTTTTCAAAAAGCTTCGACAGACGTCGCCTTTTTGAAAAAAGGCGACACCCAAAAACTTCTTTACATTGTAAACGGGGCGTTTCGCGGGCGACTTCCGAAACCGCCTCTCAGCGTTCGGTAATGCTGTCCGGAATCCGGGCACGCCTGTTCAGCCACATGACCCCAAGCACATCGCGAATCCCGACCAGCGCACGGTTGAGGTTCGTATATTTCGACTGTCCATACAGGCGGCTGCGATGATCCACCGGCGTGCAGACCAATGGCACGCCATGCCGTCCCATCAGAGAGGGGAGAAAGCGATGAAGCCCCTCGAACTGCGCCAGGCGGAGGAAATCCTGTCGCAGGAACAATTTGAGCGGCGCGCCCGTGTCCGGGCATCCATCATGCAGCAGACGCCGCCGCAGCCCGTTGGCAAAGCGCGTCGCCAACCGACGTGACAGGCGGTCACGACGTTTCGCCCTTACCCCCACGACCAGCGGCGCGCGACCGGGCGTCTGTTGCGCCAGTTCGAACATCCGGATGAATTCGAAGGGATTGTCCTGCCCGTCACCGTCGAGCGTCGCGATCCATTTCCCGCGCGCCGCCTCGATCCCCGTCCGCAGTCCGGCGGACTTGCCAAGGCGACGGTCGTGAGAAAGTATCCTCAGGCCCGGCAGGATGCCTTCGGCCCTGACGGCCTGCAGGATGGCCACCGTATCGTCGGTGCTGCCATCATCCACAAAAATGACTTCGGCGGGGGGAAGATGCGCCAGGGCATCAGCCAGTTCCTGACAGACCGGTCGAATATTCGCGGCCTCGTCAAGAACGACTGATACTATGGACAGGACGGGGGCATCGTCCGTCGGGGAAGCCGGGGAACTCAGCGTTCCGACGCCCAAAATTCAGGCCGCGCGACGCGACAGGGCGGACGGCAGGCCCGAAATGGCATTGTCAATCAGGGATTTGTCCCCATCCGCCGACAATGTGGTCGCCAGCGTTTCACGCGTGGCCTGCATGGCGATATCAATCGCGGCCTCGCGCACTTCACGGATCGCGCCACGCTCGGCCGCCGCGATGCGGTCTTTCGCCATCTGTTCGCGGCGACGCGCCACGTCATCGGCATCCTGTCGGGCCTGCGTCGCGATGCGGGCGGCTTCCTGCAGGGAGTGTTCGACCATTTCACGGGCTTCCGCCAGTGCCGCCTCACGCTCACGCGTGGCATCTTCGAGCATCTGCTCCGCTTCGCGGCGCAGGCGCGCGGCCTCGTCCAGGTCGGCGCGGATCTTCTGCGCGCGGGCATCGAGCGCCGCGCTCAGAGGACGCCACAGCTTTGCGCCGAACAGGACAAAGAACAGGACAAAGGCGACAGCCGACCAGAAACGGGGCTCATGCAACATGATTACGGACCTGTCTGTAGAGGGGGCCCATTAAAAACCACGGGCCGTCGCGACACCATCGACCTTGGACGTCACGACGTCCACGGGGGCCGAACTGCCGGATAACTGATGGATCAGGGCTTCCGCCGTATCGGTGGAAATCTGGCGCAGCGAACCCAGCGCCGTTTCACGGGCCAGGGCGACACGGGCTTCCGCCTCGCGGATTTCGGCGCCAAGACGCGCATTCATTTCCTGCGTCTGCTTTTCGGCCGCGACACGGGCTTCTTCCACGACCTTGTCAACATTGGCCTGCGCTTCCGCCATGGCGTTCTTGCGCGCCTGACGGAGTTCGGCCACCGCGTCATCGGCACGGGCCTTGGCCTTGTGCGCGATTTCAAGGTCATTTTCGATCGTCTGGCGACGAAGACCCAGGACCTTTTCAACCTTCGGCAGGGCCGAACGGCTGAGCAGCAGATAAAGGACGAGGAAGATGCCAGCGCCCCATATCACCTGTCCGATGACATAGGGATTGCCGAAATCAAGCTGGGGCATGCCCTCGGCGCGTGCGCCAGGTGCAACCATGGCCATCAATGGCAGGGCCAGCATGGGTGTCGCCGCGTGCGACGCCACCCTGCGGATGTTTTTATACACCGTGGAACGCACCACGCTCGCCTCCGGTATCAGACGAACAGGATCAGGAAGGCAATCAGCAGCGCATACAGGGCGACGGCTTCTGTCAGGGCGAAGCCCAGCATGCCGAGGCCGAACACGTGCGGACGCGCGGACGGGTTGCGCGCGATGCTGCTCACCAGCGTGGAGAAGATGTTACCCAGGCCAATGCCAACGCCGGCGAGGGCGATAACGGCGATACCGGCACCAATTTCACGGGCTGCTGCGATATCCATGTCGAGATTTTCCTTGTTTCAGACGTTCTGGATGAAGCGACGGGGATAGCGGCCCTCAGTGGGCCACAGCCTCCCGCAGATAGATGCAGGTGAGAATGGCAAACACATAGGCTTGCAGCGCACCCACCAGCAATTCGAGTGCCATCAGCGCGACATTGATGACGATCGGACCCACGGCGATGACATCACCGAACAGGCCCAGTCCGGCCAGCATGATCGTGAAGGCGGCAAACATGTCGAACATCACGTGACCGGCGACCATGTTTGCAAACAGTCGGATCGACAGGCTCACGGGACGGGAAAGGAAAGAAAGGATCTCGATCGGGATCAGCAGGGGCGCCAGGGCCTTCGGCGCGCCGGCGGGCATGAAATGGGCAAAGAACTTTGCCCCCTGCACCTTCAGCGACACGATGATCGAGAGACAGAACACCATCAGCGCCAGCGCCAGTGTCACGGCGATATGGCTGGTGAAGGCGAAAGAAAACGGCAGCAGGCCAAGGTAATTGCCCGCGAGGATGAAAAAGAACAGGGTGAACACGAAGGGGAAGAAGGCGCGGCCTTCGGCGCCGATCGTGTCAACGGCCATGTTGTAGATGAAGTCGTAGCACATCTCGGCCGCGGCCTGCAGACGGCCGGGCACCACGGCGGCGGGCCGCATGCCGACATACAGGAACGCCAGCACGATAACGGAAGCGATGATCATCATCAGCGGCGACTGGCTGAATCTGAGGGACTCCCCAAGGGCGCCCAGAACAGGATGGAGCTCGAACTGACCGAGCGCGTCGATGGATGATCCGGCCGCCAACTTCGTTCTTCCCTAAAATATCTGTGCCCGGTTTCCCCTCAGGAACCCGAATCGCCATCCGTTATGGCATCGGGCCTGACGAGACGCCAGACATTAAGCACACCTGCCGCACCCCCGAGAAGCGAGAACAGAACAAGAAAGACCGCCCGCACATGCAGCCAGTGATCCAGTCCCCAGCCAATGCCGACCCCGACGATCAGGGCTGACACAAGTTCGGTTCCCGCCCGGAGCATCAGCCCCAGTTCGGAAAGTCCCCGTCCCATGTCCTTGTCCGCCACAGTGTCCGCGGGCTTTTCCAGCCGGCTGCGGGCCTGTTGCAGGCGTTGGTCAAAGGACGCGGCGGATGGATCTTTATCCGTGTCCATTTTCGCACCTCCCAATGGGTGCAGGCGCTAGCTAACGATGCTGCAATAACCTGTCAAGCAAGCCGCAGCCCACAAAGCGTCACAATATTCGATTTTTGCCTAAAAACATGCGCTTTTCCCCATACTGTCACATGGGGAGGAAACGGCGTCATTCCGATGCCGTGTCGCCGCCGGGAATCCGGTCGTATCCGGGGCTTCCGGGGAACGCGCCGGGCGGGGGGGCGTCTGCGGGCACGATATGGATGGCCTGATTGACGTCGGGTCCGATTTCACGCGCGTTGATCGCCGTTCCGCGGCCACCGTTCACGCCGGTGCCGATCGCATGCAGCGACGCCCCCGGACGCAGCCAGTTCCCCAGACGCGCGGCATTGGCCCGTCCGACGTAAATGACGGAATGGTCCCGCATCACGACGCCCTGCACCGCGCCGGTCATGTCATACAGCGGGGCGAGGATGGTCCCGTCCACCGCCACGTCCGGCCCGATATTGGCGGGCGGCAGAATCGTTTCGGATCCCGGTTCATCGGCGATCCGCCGGCCACGCGGCCCGGTTACGGCATAGGCGCGCACGATGGGATGGCCGCGTCCCTTCAGGCCGCTGACGCTGACCTGTTCGCCCGGACGCACGATCTGGGTCACGGCATCGCCCAGCCGATGCGGGCACAGGACCTGTGTCCCGTCAGACAGCAGCAGCCCCTCCACGTCGCCCGTGCTGGTCAGCAGGTACTGCGTCAGCGTGCCGGTCACGACCGGCAGGGGGGAATAATCAAACGCGGACGCGGCCTGCGCCTGTGATGTCGCGGCAGGAGCCGCCGCAGGGGCCGTGGCGGCGGGTGCCGCATGTGTTTCCGGCGTGGCCCTGGACGCCGCCTGCGGCGCGGCCTGCGCCGGGGCGGTTGCAAGGCATGCAGCAAGACCCATGGCCGCCGTCACGTAAAAAGGGGAACACCGATGAATGTCCATTCCAGATCTCGTCTTTCGTCTGCATCCACCGGCCTGTCGCGATGCCGGGGCCATGCCCTAGTGATATTCCTCGCCCCGCGACAGGCAAGCCCCCGTGTGGTGGGATCAGTGCCGGAAATGGCGCATACCTGTGAAGACCATCGCGATCCCGGCCCTGTCGGCGGCGGCAATGACCTCGTCATCGCGGATGGAGCCACCGGGCTGTATCACGGCCACGGCGCCCGCCGCGATCGCGGCCTCCAGCCCGTCGGCAAACGGGAAGAAGGCATCCGATGCCACCACGCTGCCTTGTGTCAGGGGCTGTGCCTCGCCCGCGGCCTTCGCTGCGTCGGCGCTTTTGCTTGCGGCGATGCGGGCCGAGTCGACGCGGCTCATCTGCCCGGCGCCGATGCCCACCGTCGCCTGATCCTTGACATAGACGATGGCATTCGACTTGACGTGTTTTGCCACGCGGAACGCGAATATCAGATCCGCCATTTCAGCATCGGTCGGCGCGCGCTTCGTCACGACCTTCAGGTCCGCCCGGTCAACGCGCCCGTTATCGCGCGTCTGCGCCAGGAAACCGCCCGCGACCGAACGCACCACGACGCCGCCCGCCGTGGGATCGGGCAGGCCACCCGTCAGCAGCAGGCGCAGGTTCTTCTTTTTGGCGAGGATGGCGCGCGCTTCTTCCGTCGCATCGGGGGCGACAATCACCTCCGTGAAGATGGTGGCGATCCGCGCCGCCGCTTCCGCCTCCAACGGGCGGTTCAGCGCGACGATGCCCCCGAACGCCGAAACCGGATCGCATTTCAGCGCCTTGTCCCATGCCTCGGCCTGTGTCGCGGCGGTGGCGATCCCGCACGGGTTGGCATGCTTGACGATCACGACCGCAGGCTCGGTGAACTCGGCAACGGCTTCGAATGCCGCATCGGTATCGTTGATGTTGTTGTATGACAGCGCCTTGCCCTGGATCTGGCGCGCGGTCGCGACACCCGGACGATTGGTGCCGTCGGTATAGAAAGCGGCCTTCTGGTGCGGGTTTTCCCCATAACGCAGGCTTTCGCGGCGGATGCCCGCCACCGTCATGCGTTCAGGCAGCAGGTCGTCGCGCTGGCCCGCGAACCACTGCGCGATGGCCGCGTCATAGGCCGCCGTGCGGGCATAGGCCGCGCCCGCCAGCGCGCGACGCTGCGCCAGCGTCGTGCCGCCTTCGTCCAGCGCCTTGATGATCGCGCCATACTGCGCCGGGTCGGTCAGGACGGCGACATGGTCATGATTCTTTGCCGCCGCGCGGATCAGGGCAGGACCACCGATATCGATGTTTTCGATGCAGTCCTCTGCCCCCGCGCCGGAAGCCACCGTCGCCTCGAATGGATACAGGTTGACCGCCACGAGGTCGATAGGCGCGATCCCGTGCTCTTCCATCTGGCGCAGGTGTTCGGGCAGGTCGCGCCGGCCAAGGATGCCGCCATGTACCTGCGGCACCAGCGTCTTGACCCGTCCATCAAGGATTTCGGGAAAACCCGTATGTTCGGACACGTCCTTGACCGCGATGCCCGCTTCACGCAGCGCGCGGGCCGAACCGCCGGTGGACAGGATCTCCGCCCCGTGGGCGACCAGCGCGCGGGCAAGCTCGACCAGGCCGGTCTTGTCCGAAACGGAAATGAGGGCGCGCCGCACCGGCACAGGCGTCTGGGGGGCCATCGCAGTGACCTTTCACTTTAAACCGCGGGACGATCCGAACACGGATCCGATGGGCGTGATTAATCCAACCGCGCCTTTTTGAGCAATAACCGAAATGACAGGGCCGATGGCATCAGGACGCGAGGGCGGCCCGTATCCGCGCGGCTGTCGACGGCTCACGCCGCAGCGCGACACCGTCAATCGTCACGGCCTCGCGCACCATCATGCTGTTGATCAGCACGACAGCTTCCGCCCCCGGCAGGTCCGCCAGCGTCAGCGTCCGTTCCCGCACAAGCCGCATGTCCAGCAGCACCGAACGCGCGACGCCGGGCAGTGCCCCATCCGTCACCGGCGGGGTCAGAAGCATGCCGTCGCGCTGGATCAGCAGGTTGCTGGCGCTGGCTTCGGCCACGCGACCGGCGATATTCAGCAGCACGGCCTCGTTCCCGCCGCGCTGGCGTGCCTCCATCAGGGCCAGGATGTTCGGAAGGTAATTGAGCGTCTTGACCCGCGACAGGGGAGAATTCTCATCACGGCGCATCCGGCTGGTAACCAGATGCGCATCGGGCGCGCGGGCCACGGACGGCGGGAACGGCACGATGAGGAGCGTGGGCGACACCCCTTCGGGCGGCAGCAGGCCACGCGGGCCGCATCCGCGCGTCAGGGTCAGCCGCAGCGATCCCTCCGTCATCGTGTTTTCCGCGATGACGCGATGAAGGGCATCCTCGACCCCCGCGCGGGGCGGCGGGGGGATCATCAGGATTTCCAGCCCGGCGTAAAGGCGCGCCAGATGCCGGGGCAGGTGGGCGATGCGGCCCGCCTGCACGCGCATCGTCTCGAACACGCCATCGCCCAGCAGCAGTCCCCGGTCAGAAGGATCGACATGGACCTGTGCGCGATCCAGCATTTCCCCATTGAACCACAGCCGGTCGCTCATCCCCGTTTCTCCTCACTGGCCTGTTCCTCCCCTGTGGGGGGCGTGCCGCCAAAGACCGCCAGAAGTGCCGCGATCTTGAGACACATTTCGTCATATTCCCTGTCAGGATCGGAAAGTATTGTAATCCCGCCACCAGCCGCCGCCCATATCCTGTCGCGGGTCAACGTCAGGGCACGGATGATGACGGAACTGTCCATCGCCCCGTCACCACCGATCCGGAACACGACCCCGCAATAGGGGCCGCGCGCGGAGGTTTCCAGTTCGTCGATGACCTGCATCGCACGATGCTTGGGCGCGCCGGTCACCGAACCGGGGGGCAACGTCACGCGCAGCAGGTCGACGCGGATTTCTCACACTTGAGGCAATTTCGGGTCATTTTGTAGAATTCAGTCATCCCACAGGAGCCCGATCTGGAATATTGACGATATTCTGCTT
>NZ_NOXG01000022.1:0-28355 GCF_003207955.1 Novacetimonas pomaceti | reverse complement strand
CCAGAAGCAGAATATCGTCAATATTCCAGATCGGGCTCCTGTGGGATGACTGAATTCTACAAAATGACCCGAAATTGCCTCAAGTGTGAGAAATCCGCGATGATATTATTCACAATGGAACTTGGGAAGAAGAGCAGTTAAATTATTTAAAGAGATTAGCTTTTGAATATCGGAATGATAAAGCGAAGAAAACATTTTTAGATATCGGATCATACTTTGGCCTGTACTCGCTTCATATGTCGCGGTTAAATGTTTTTGATGAAATCATTGCATTTGAGGCTGATGCTCTGAACCATCGTCAACTTCAGGCGAACCTTCTTCTTAATGATCCAACTCTTTTTATCAAGACGCATAATTTTGCTGTTTCCGACAATAACGGCGAAGCCTATTTTTTCCCCTCCTGGGCCCATCCATCCAAGAATCGCGGTGGCGTCGGCCTTGTTGCTGAAGAACTCAATCTTGCCCATCGTGTGCGCGTACCAACACGAATGTTAGACAGTGTCCTATCGCTGTCAGGGAATATAATATTCATCAAGATTGATGTAGAAGGCGCAGAATTTTCTGTGCTACAGGGAATGCGGAATATTTTGATTAAAAATCGTTGTGTGCTTCAAATAGAATCGTTAATTTTTAACGAAAGCGATATTGAAAGTAACAAAAAAAGGAACGACATGCTTATGGAAATGGGATACCGACTTATTCATTCGATAAACCCAGACAATTATTATTCTAATATTGATTGATATTTTATGCTCTGTTGCGAGTTTACATAATTTCTATTGAATATTGAAATTCTTCCTATGTCGTAGATATAGAAAAAGGAGATGCAATAGCGTGTCTAATACCTGAAACTGATGATGTGGTATTTCCACGCGAGTGGAAGGACGCATTATGGGACAGACACGTCATGGCAGCGGTGCGAGCAGGATATAAGCGGATAGCAGTTCATGTGTCTGGCCGGGCGACAGCTTGAAAGACAGCGCCCTGCCACGACCATCTGCGGCTACGGACGCAGTCCTAGCGCCCTAACCTCCACATGACCTCACGAACCCTGTGGCGTTCACTGTATCTCCCCTTTGGGCTGCTCCGGCCGCCTCGTGATGGGCACGGATCGTCGCGCCATCAAGAAAGACCAGGCCCAGATGGCACGGCGGGGGGGCGCCACTTCGCACCACTCTGATGACGCCAGAAAATCGCGAAAATCGTCTGCCTGAGGTTCTTCGGTGGAAGTCTTGCCCTTCGGATGGATTTCCTCAATCAGCGGTTCCCACACAGATCCGGCTTGGTCAGAAAAGCCAGACTGCATCATGCTCGTTACAAACGAGCCATGCAGTCTGTTCCATCATTCAAGGCCGAACAGGCCCTAGATTCTCTATATGAATTATAGTTACAATATGGTTCATGAAAAAGGTAGGGATTACATGATAAAGCATCCGACAGTCACCATAATATTGACAGAATGGAGAAAAATAAACTTTTACGATGCCATGTGTATATACGACGAAATGTCAAATAAAAACTCACCTATTAATGTTGTTTTTTTTGAAAAAGATGAAAACCATTCACTTAGGATTCCTATAACAGACAAAAATATAGTATCTGACAAAAAATATGGAGATGAATACTCAAGGAATACAATATTATTGGACTCGGAAAATGAAATTACATATTGCATATCGGTTTGTGCCAACAGGCAAATATTCAGACATTTCATAGACCTCGTGAAAAATTCTTTAGTTTCGGAAAACTATAGATATATCGTTGTGTGCAGACCATTCCTTATTGCGTCATTAATGCCTGATATAGCGCATCTTGGATTTATTTTTATGGGATCCCACAACATGGAGCACATACGGCAATCTGCTTCTCATATATTGCATATGGTAAACAATGATTACAGACCAAATTCTCAGGAAAAAGACCAAAAGAATATAAAAATAATTGAAGAGGATCGCGTTGTATTCTCTACAGAGCTTGATTTTGTGTCTCCGTTTACATTGTTTGGCTTCACAATGAAGGAAGGACACGTAAAAGAATACGAAAAATACGCAGAAATATCAAACGTGGAAAATCAATTTGCCATGTATGGTCCTTATATAAGTCTACAGCCTGGACCTTACAAGGTAGGGTGGTTGGTTTCTTCAGATAATACATGTGAAAACAATTCCATCCTGTTCGATGTTGTAGCTAACCTTTCTGTGGCAAACAGCGTGGCAAGTATAATTACCGGAGATTCTCCGCAATGGATATGGCTGGATTTTCAGGTAGATGATGGAAATAGTAATAATGTCGAATTCCGTATAATGCCCCAGACATGCAATACCTTTCGGGTGCACAAAATAGCCTTACGGTCGCGGACACGGGTTCATTAAGGCGAATAGACCCGGATTGGCGTGCCCTCCGAAAATGTAACCATTTTTAAGATCGGGAAGGATACGGACGGATGAAACCCGGTCGCTTTACGGAAGAACAGATCATAGGGATCCGGAAGGAACAGGAGGCTGGGCTGAAGGTCTCTGATCTTTGCCGCAAACACGGGATCCGTGACGCGACCCCCTACAAATGGAAGACCAGCTATGATGGCCTTGAGGTGTCCAAGGCCAAACAGCCGAAAGCGCTGGAAGATGAAAACAGCCGTCTGAAACGTCTTCTGGTGGACGACATGCCGGGTAATGCCGCGCTGGAGAAAATTGTTGGAAAAACGTGGTGACGCCCGCAGCTTCGCGGCAGGCGGCCCGATATATCCAGAATACTCTGGCTCTGGGTGAGCGCCGGGCCTGCGGCAGCCCCGTCCGTTCGGACTGTTTTATGGGCTTGATAAGTTATACCCGGTTGTCGTTATGCCACCATTCTGACGGTGCTTGTGTTGGCACGTCCTGATATGCCCCGTGGGGCGTGCGTCCAGCCAGTGCCGAATGCGGACGCTACCCATTGTAATGGGCGATCCATCCGGCAAGCCCGGCCCGTAGCTCCGATCCGGTCTCGAACGCATGCAAATAAACGCATTCGTATTTCAACGACCGCCACCAGATAGAGAAAAGCCCTTCCGCATCGGGATATAAATGATGGCGGAACACCACATCTGGTTGGACTGGTCAATGACCGGCTCCCGCAGCAGATACGGATATTTCCGAGGTTCTGGATGTGGCATGGTCATGCGTGGCTTCTGGTAGATCGCCCACAAGTCCATTCTCGCCATAAGCCGGCGAACCCGCCTGCGACCGAAAGCCGAGACCGTTTCAGGTCGATCTTCGCATACAGCTTCTCAACATCGGCCGGACTGGCTGTTGCTTCCGGGGGCTGCCCTGCCAGAAAAGATGCTCACCATGCCCTCGACTGACTGGCGCTTCCATTGGGCCATCATCGTCTGATGCACACCGTGCTTCGATGCCTGTTCCGCCAGCGTCTGCTCACCCCGGATCGCCTCAGGCGGGCGCCCCACAACCTGAACGCCCGAATACCGTTTCCACGTAACCTTGCCTATCAACCCGCCCTCTCTCGGCCGGGTTATAGCTTATCGTCCTGTCTGAAAAACGGGGGCATCTCTCCTACTGGCTGATGCCTTTATCTCAATACAGCGACCCGGATTTCATAAGACAATTACCATGTCTAATTGCAAGCACGCCGACTTCTGAACATCGTCCCTTCGTTATTGATACAAACAAAGCTAGATCCCGTCTCCGGATTGGCAGAAGGCAGGGAAGGAGCCTGAATATCTTTTTGGGTTTTCAGCGAATTTAACGTTAGCTGACCAGAAATGGCGTCATAAACCAGACCTTTTTTGCCCCCACTCATACTCCACGTCATGGTCTTATTGGCATCATCCCATTGCTGTCTCCACGTTTCGGTTCCCTCTGTAAGATAACGCGTTATCGCCAGGTTCCCTTTGCGAAAGTTCTGATCGAAGTAGGTGGAACCTTGGGTAGCATTAACCATCGTCGCATCTATACTCAGAGATCCACTGTTAACATGCATTGATCCATCGTTCGCAATATTGACAGGTGTATTCGTATTGCCAAGCACATTGTCGGAATACATACTGGAACCCATTCCTCCGAAAAGATAACCGGTGCCATCGCTCATGTTTCCGAAACCGAGACTGTGGGTAAGTCTCGACCCGAATATTTCCATTACGCCTCCGGAATTCGTGATGGCATTAGCAACGGTACGCGGGTTCGGGTTTTTGACCCCGTTCGTTAGGATTCCAGCACTGTCATAAACACCGTCCCATGCCCGGATGGCGCTTCCGGATTGGGAAATGATGTTCGCAATATAATTGTGTTCCGATCTTGCATTGTTGGCGACAATGGTCGATGCAAACTCCGCGACGAGACCGCCTCCCAGCATATGGGGCGCATCTACCGAATCATGGACATAAGCGTAAGTAGCACTCACAAAAGAATGTGAAATCGCCCATATGCCAACATCCCCGGCATTGCGGACTTCGACCCGATTTATCGCGGATGTACCGTTTGCATTGAGCCTCCCCCCATCGAGCGCGGCAATGCCATAGTAAAAATTATCTACAATGATGTTCGGCCCGACTTCATTTATCTGTCCACCATACGTGAAGATACCCAGGTTGGATTTCTTCCCCATATTGATCAGTTCAAATCCGTTTACTGAATTCCAATGTGATCCCATGCTGACTTCAATACCATTGGTTCCAGAAAAGCGGAGTTTACATTTTGATGGATCTGCCGCATTTCCCGACAAGGAAATATGATTGCCATACGGATGATTAAGAATAAGAGACGTTGGAAGCGTGTAATTTCCGTCCGCCACCTGAATAATTATCGATCCATAAATTTCCCATGATGCAATGGCCGAGAGCGCATCAGGAATCGTAGGAACATCCGAAGGAATATTGATAGTCAGCGAAACCCCTGCAGGTACGATAAAATGCCCCTTCATACCCTTAGCTATCGCATGACTTAGCGTATCAAAATCGACGATAGACGAAGTCTCTGACAACTGCTGTTGCAAGGTCCGTGACATGACAGCAGTCAGATCAAACCGGGAAAGTGCTTCATTATCATCAGCATGTCTCAAGGAGCAACCATTCAACGAATCTGCCGAAGGGGACATACGTAAGGATGCCGTTCTTTCCACAGGATTAGCCATCCCCGCGCCAGATAGCGTCGATTGTGCCTGCGTGCCCCGTGCCGTCACAGACAATAATAATACAAGAAAAAATAAAATTTTCTTCATTTTGTCTTCTTTTCCGCCATCTATAATCGTGCAGATTATAAGATCAGGTTAGGTCATGAATTGATAGAATGGACCATATTTCTGTTTATTATGAGCATGATGCGGTTGATACGCCCCCTTTTGCATCCACTCAAAAAGAGAGTTTCCATTTTTTGTGGCTTGGGGTTGATGGGATGACAAGGGTCTGGGGGTATGCGTCAGGAACGTGAACAGCGTTTCGTTGAGACATTCATCCCTGAGCTGGCCGTTAAAGCTTTCGACAAGCCCGTTCTGTTGCAGCTTGCCCGGGGCGATATAGTGCCATTAGATCTACATCCCGTCGGCCCATTTCAGGATGGCGTGGGATGTGAACTCGGTTCCATTGTCGCTGACAATCATAAGGGTTTGCCATATCGCTCCACCAGGAACGTCAGTTCCCGCGCCACGCATCCGCCTGATAGCGATGTGTCGGCAACCAGGGTCAGGTTCTCCCAGCGGAAATCGTCGATAACGGCCAGAATGCAGAACCGGCAGCCACGGGTCAGGACGTCCGACACCAAATCCAGGCTCCAGCGCTGTCTGGGTTTCTGGGGCATGGTCATGGGAGAGCACGTTCCCAGCACTCGCTTTCAGCCTCCCCGATGACGGGCTTTCAGCCCCTCTTCCTGATAAAGGCGGAACAGCTTCCTGTGGTTGGCCGTGGATCCTTCCCGATCGGACTCTGCTTTAAAATGGTTACATGTTCAGAGATTACGTCAGGCCAGATTCTATTTCAAATCGGGGAAATTCTCTACAGCAGGTCAATGAACCGACGCGGCAATTGCCACGATAATGCTGTGGCGGAGAGTTTTTCCTCATTGCTCAAGGGCGAGCGCATCTGGATGCCGAACCTACAAACGCGGCAGGAAGCCCGGCAGGACGTGTTTGACTGCATCGAAATGATCTATGATTCGGTGCGCAAACACGTCAGGAACAGGATGCTCTCACCCGCGCAATTCGAACAACAGCAGAGTTTGAATGCTCAAGAAATCTGGGAGCTATTCATCAAGAGCAGACCGGGGCGCCCTCATACTTGTCGCCAATGACACTGGGAAGTTTCACCACGACAGTGGTGACGTCCGTCAACGCCTCAAACGACGTTGCTTCTCCCGGCTCTATAACGACAATATCCCCATCGGACAGTGTCTTGCCGAACATAACCGCATGTCCGGAAAGAATGACCGTAATTTCATGGGCGACCTTATGGTGATGGAGGGTTTCGGTATCTCCTGCTTTGAACCGCTGTATCGCCACTTCGCATGCATCGGTTTTCAGCGCTGCAGGACTGAAATCACCCACGAACCAGCCACGCACCATGTCCGCCAGCAAAGCCTGTTTCATTTTTCAAACCGCCTTTGAATAGTCAGACATCGCTTCAAGCGCGGAAATCTGCTTATCCGACTTGATGGGGTGATAATTCCGCTGCGCGATCTTGGTCGCAATGACGGTCTTCTGCGCCAGGATCATCTCGTTGAAAACCGGGCTGATATAAAAACGTCCATTTACATGGGCATCTTTGATAATCATGCTCTTGCAGCACTCGATGAAATCCGACGCCTTGCGGAACCAGTAAAGACCCGCGGTCGCATTCCGGCTGATCGGGCGCTTTTCCGCGACCTCCAGAACATGGTTGTTTTCATCCATACGGACGAAAGAATATCTCGGATGCAGGGAATCAAAGACAATCATCCTGCCATCGGCGTCATTCTTGCGGAAATCATTGATGATGTCCGTCAGATCCGTCTTGATTAGATCACCAGCATTCATGATCAGCAGTTCATCATCGAGGTTCATCTGCTCGATAGCGAGCAGCGCCGTACAGGCAGCCCCCTTGGTCGGCTTGCTGATTTCCAGGATGTGGCTATCCGGGGCAATCAGCTTGATGACATTATCGATGTGGCAATGCGTGATATCCTCTTCACGCACCGCACAGATGATCTGGCTGGGATTCAGTCGCAGGCAGTTATGCAAAAGACGCTCAATCAGCATAACCCCATCAACTTCGGCAAGAAGAAGCGGGTACCCGTCCCGTTTTTCAGTATGGTAATCGTGACCTGCTGCCAGAATAAGGACGTTCATGCCTGTTTCTTCTCAATATTCTTAATTGTGCTCGTGATATTCTCGTAGTTGACTTCGTTTACACTTGCAACGACCAGAACATGCGCACCCGACGCACGTGCTGCCTTGATCCCGTTCTCATTATCTTCAACGATCAGGGTATTTTCCGGCTTTACCTTCAGGGATTCCATGGATTTGATATAAATCTCTGGAGAAGGCTTGGCATTCTTCACGTCCTCGTTCGACATCATGAGGTCGAGATAAGGCGCGAGATTTGAACGCTGCATCATCACTTCGACGCTGGCACGGATGGAATTCGACGCCACCCCCATCTTGTATCCCTCCCGCTTGAGGTAGGAAAGGGCGCGTTCCTGTGTGAAAACCGGCTTGCACTGCGTATTTACTATTTCCATAGTATAAATCTGCTTGAGCTTGCTCGCAAAGCCATGCAGCGCGACAGGGAAGTTTTCAGTCAGCGACAGGATCTGCAGCTTACGCTTGGTCGGCAGACCATCAAACCGCGACAGGTGATCGGTCAGGCTGATCTCTTTTCCGAACAGGCGTAGGGCGCGGTTGAACGCCTCATAATGCCATTCCTTAGCATCGATCAGCACACCATCCATATCAAAGATAACAGCCTCGATCATTGCGCTTTTCCAGTAAAAAATTCAGATGCTTCTTCAGGAAAATCCGTGCACAATGAAAGATCTGGATGATCCATCAGACCAGAGCGCCGCAGAAAATTCCATACGGTTTCATGACTGCGTTTATGTAATTCCGGCGAAACCACACACACCTTCTTGCCTGCGGCAACATGGGTGCGGATCGTCTGCTCATCATACCATTCCGGACCGGAGAAGGAATCCAGCCAGACCCCGCAACACTGATCATAGCACAGGGGCGTGGTTTCAATATCGCTGTGACGTGTATATGTCTGCACACCCGCGGCGATATAACGCACGGTTTCCGGCCCTGACATATCGAACGCGAACCATGGCACGCCTGCCAGATCAAGCTTTTCCTTGATGGCGACCGCCAGCCCATCCGCCTTGACGTTGATCGCCAGCGGCAGGCCTGTTCCCTGAAAATAACCTATCAGTTCATCAAGAAGCAGCGGATTGTTGAGCGCCAGTGCCGGATCATGCGAAACTACCAGTTTCCCGTTCAGGTCACGGATATCGGTTTCGGTTCCGAAGCCATGCCGCACGGAATTTTCAAACGCCTTACGGCCGTTCTTTTCCTCTGGCGTTTTCCAATATCCCCGATGACTGAGAATACGCATCAGTCGGCAAGCCTTCGGGCGACATCCGATACCGGATGATTCAGGAATATTTCCAGATCTGCCGGGATGCCGAGGCCATACATCCCATCCGCTTCGGATCCGATATTGTAAACGCCGATATGTTTCCCCTTGCGGATCATATAGTTATATACAGGCGCCACATAGAATTCATTCTTGACGCGGTCGTTTCTGGCGATCATCTCATCCGCGTTGGAAACGAAATCACGGCCACGGCGGAAGTTGTAGATTCCAACCGTCGCTTCGTCCGAGATGACTTCCTTTTCAACAACGCGGGTTACCTTTCCATCGTCATCGAAACCGACGAATGACCACTTTGGATCACCTGACGACATGGTCATGATCAGGCCATCTTCATTATCTGTCATTGCGTTCAGATAAGTATTGATCTCACATTTTACATACTGATCACTGTTGGCAATCATCAGCGCATCGTCATTGTCAATCAGATCACGCGCGGCCAACACGGAACAGGCAGCGCCTTCCGTAATGCCGTCAAGCCCGATAATCTCACACTTCGGGGCCCATGCCTCCAACTTGTCACGCAGCCCATAGGCAGCGATATGTTCGTTCTGACAAACAAAGACAAAGCGATGCGGCTGATCTGGCTTCAGGTTTTCAATAACAACCCTGATCATGGGCACACCATGAAGGGCAATTAACGGTTTGGGGTCCGTATATCCGGCCTTTGCGAAACGACTTCCCCGCCCAGCCATTGGCACAACAATATTTAGCATAGATCCATAACAATATTTGAGATGCGACACGAATGTCAGTTATTATTCAGGTGATATTTTATAGCACTAAGCATTATACCATACAAGGGATGACTTTCATTCGTTTACGTTATATATGTTATGCAAAACGATGCAGGAACCCCCTTGCCGCAAGGCCGCATCTTCTATCGAGTTCATTGATACCAAACCTATGAAAACTGCGGAAAATAGCGGACCGCAAAAGCTTTTAAACGCCATATCATGACCAATACGCTGGGGCACATCATCAGACCCATCGTTTACCCCGCCAACATTCAGGATCGGAATCTGACAGTTGTCCGGATCAAGCGACTTTTCCATGGTTGCGGCATCTGATTGGCGATGGAGGTTAATGCCACTTTGGCAGGATCAGTGAGGTCTGGAGTGCTGTCGGATTGCGTTACGTGATCCGCTATGGGATTGCTTGGCGCGCCATGCCGACGATTTGCTGCCATGGTCAGCGGTCTATCAGCAATCCCGTCGCTGGATGGAAGTTGGCTGCTTCGAAGCACTGGCCTCTGATTACGTGCCGTGCTGCGTATCGCTTCTGGCCGCAGGGCAGAACCAACGGCCGCCATTCTCGGCAGCCGGACCTTACACTCAACACCGGAGAGCGGGCCACGCGCTGGATATGATGGGACATCTACTGGCCCTGCATGTCACGCCAGCTAGTCGGGATGATCGCGCCGAGGTTGGACGTCTCGCCCACGCCTTTCAGGATGCTACGGACGAGAGCGTTGAACTTGGCTTATGTCAATCAGGGATATACAGGCGCTCAGCCTGCCGGGGCAGCACAGGCCCAAGGGATTACTCTTGGAGTCGTCAAATTGCCCGAGGTCAAACGTGACTTCATCTTGCTGCCGCGCCGATGGGTTGTCGAGCGATCTTTCGCATGGGCAACACGCCATCGCAGGCTCGTTAAGGATTATGAGCGTTACGCTTCAACGCTCGCAAGTCTCCATGTTATCGCTTTCGCGTGTTTCATGCTCAGAAACGCCGCTATACTCGCCTAAGGTTCATAACACCCTTTAGCTGCCAGGCGTTTCTTGACAAAATTTTTCTACTGTAACTTTATGGCAAAGAAGAAGGGAACAGTGGATTGGTAATGAACTCGTCAACGGCAGCATGGGTGCGTTTTCTTCGAAATTACGGCCCCATTCCAACAAATGACAACATGTATGACGAATCCATTCAACGCGCCCTGAAACGTCACAAGATCACACCCATTAAACTACCTGCCCCACTTGTCAGCAAGCTAGTCGACAATTTCAGGCAATCTGCTCCCATCTCGCAAATCATCACCGGAACCGCGGGGGATGGAAAAACCTATCATTGCCGCGAGGTCTGGATAGCTCTTGGGGGTGATCCCGCCACCTGGAACAAAGGCGACAAGATCCAGACGCTGCATCTAGATTCCCGAGAGGTGGTGATCGTCAAGGATCTGAGTGAACTGCAGCAGGTGCAAAGCAATACGCTCATTCCCCGGTTCGCGTGTGACGCACTGAACCCAGAGACAACAACAAGTTATCTGTTGGCCGCGAACCATGGGCAGCTTCTGGAAAAGCTGAAATCGGCGGAGCAGACACCCCAGGTCCGACAGGTCAGCAAAGCGATCGAAGAAATGCTTGTTACTGGGATTCACTCCGATCCCGACGTTCGCATCAATGTGACCGACCTTGGGCGTTCACCAGCGGCGGCCTTGCTCAACAACATCATCGACACAATTACCAATCACGATGGCTGGCAGGGCTGCGACGGTTGCAGCGCCCACGGCGAGGACACCTCCTGCCCCATACTGGAAAACCGGCGGCGCCTGATGGAGCATGGGCCGGAATATCCGTTCCGTCGGCGCCTGACCGCCCTGATCGAACTGAGCGAACGCAACAGCAATCATTTCCCGGTGCGACAACTGCTTGCGCTGGTCGCCAACAGTATCCTCGGTCATCCTGACGCGCGTGACGGTCTCATGACGTGTCACGACGTACCTGCGATCCAGCAAAACCATACGGTTAGTCTCGCCAGTATATATCGCAACGTCTTTGGCAGGAATTTGAGCCGTAGGAAAGCGGAAAACACGGAACTGTTCCGAAAACTCAATGCTTTTGGCATCGGGCTGGAAACAAGCAACCGGGTCGATAACCTTCTGGTCTATGGCGCTGATGATCCCGATTATTCCAACGATTACACAACTCTTGTGCGTTCGGATCGGATCTATGGCGCGACGCCAGCCTATCTTGCGGCCCAGAACACCTATCTGGAAGGGGCGGATGGCACGGATCGCGACGCCTTCCTCGATGAACTCAGTACGCAGCGTCAGCGCCTGTTCTTTACCATGCCCGATGACATGGCGACGGATTATAGGCTATGGAATCTGACGGTTTTTCACCATGCCGGTAGCTATCTTGAAATTACTGAAAATATCCTCCAGAAGAAATCAGTATCCCGCAAGACCCTCAAGATGGTTGTGCGTGGCCTCAATCGTATTTTTACCGGCATGCTAGTGCAAAATCATGATGAGGTCGTCCTTGCGACATCAGGCAGCTATTCACAATCCTCCCGCAGTTCCCTGCTGGATGAACTGATTTCCGTCTCCCGTCAGGGTGGACAGGAAGTCTGCATCATCCCGGATGAGACCGAGGGCATCAGCCTTTCGGTCCGCCTGATGCGCGGCAACGAGTTCCCTCCCGTCATGCTGGCCCTGACGCCTACACGGTTCGAATTCCTCGGCCGAGTGGCGGAAGGTGCACTGCCGAGCAGTTTTTCGCTGGAATGCCACGAAGACCTGCTGGCGTTCAAAGCGCGTCTGCTGGGAGAGACACAGAAATGGCGGGCGCTCGATGGCGAGGAACAGATGATGGATGACGAACTAGTGCTGCGTTTCATCGACCTCAATAATGAAGGATTGGCGGTTGAGCGTCGTGTCGTGGTGCGGGTGTAATAATGGAAGTTCTGGAACGCCCCCTCCGTCGACACGATCATAACGGTCCAGCCTTCTGGGTTGACGAGGCAATATGGGGCCATCGTCTGCATGACGAACAGTCCCCATGGCTGATCGTTCTGGAATTCCTCAATGTGCTGCTTGCGGAAAGTCATGCTGGCCGACTGTTGTACGAAGAGGCATTCAATACCCTGTCTTACAGACCACAGGCGCAGTTGCGTCTGCGCAATCTTGTTTTCAACAATCCCTGCATTGTCACAATCCTCGCTCAGAAACTTGGAGATGAAACGTCCTGGGAACACTGGATCTCTAGGATGAACAAAACGGCGGGTGGACTGGAAAATGCTGATTTTTCCTACCTGCGTCAGAATTTCGACAGTTTCAGGGATTTTGCTTCTGTCATAAACTTCCTGCAGAAATCAGCCATCGAAGGGACAAGCAACAAACGTTGGAGTTCGAAATTCGTCTTTCCCTTTGGTCCCCATGCGCTGTACGAAGACCTTAATATCAAGCCGCGCGACACGGTCACGAATGACCGTCGTTTTTTTGCCCGCACAGGCG
Source organism: Novacetimonas pomaceti (assembly GCF_003207955.1). NCBI lineage: Bacteria > Pseudomonadati > Pseudomonadota > Alphaproteobacteria > Acetobacterales > Acetobacteraceae > Novacetimonas > Novacetimonas pomaceti. Next base: position 15,514 of record NZ_NOXG01000022.1, on the reverse strand, counting down.
AACTTCTGTATCTCATGCTCTGTCGCAGTCGGCAGGTGGATGAACTGCGCGTCCTACTCAATACACATTTCATAAACACCATCTCCCCTTACGACAGCATGGCCCGCGCCCTGCAAGGGGGGACACAATATGCGACATCCGAACGTGGCGGTGCGTTTTTGCCATGCACGTCCCATCCTGTCTTTGACCAGCTGGCTCAGGACTGGGTAGCCATTCTTTCATGCCCTATCCCGACTTATGACAAAATCCCGCATCTGGTCACGATGACCGGACTAAACCTTCTTCTCTATCTACTAGGTCGCGCGCGCGACGTCCTTGATGGCGCACCGGTCAGGCTGATATGCGAGATCGTCTCGCCCCGAAAAACGGTCATCCGCGACCTGTCGGGAGATTCCTATCAGCATAACAACCAGCTTCCGCAACAGGCGATCCGGCATTTTATTGGCCGGATCACGCACACGCGAGCCTGGACGTCCGCCATGGCGATGCCGGATTCCCAACAGAGTATCGAGCAACTGCTGCACGAGACCTTTGGCTGGTCCGAAGACAAGGATGATGACAGCACAGGCAACCCTCTCCATCTTCTGGCACGGCTGGAGGAACGTGCACTGACGCGACACCGGCAGCATGTTGGTAAAATTCATGCTGTATGGTCGCGCGCCATAGGTCTGGCATCACGTCGTTCCAGCCGCCGCATGCGGTACGCGCCCAATGACCGGCTTCTCAAGACGCTTGTCGTGTGTTGCGTGGACAAACGCATGGAATTCCGTGAATTCCTCGCGTGCCTGCACATGCGCTACAATCTGGTAATCGGCGACGGGCAGGCGCACGACATCATCCATAAAGGAGATGCCGACCAGGAGGATTTTTCCAACAATGCCAGAAGGCTGGAAGATCGGCTGGCCAGTCTCGGGCTGCTCAAACGGTTATCTGATTCCTGCGCCTATGTCGAAAACCCCTTTCAGCGAGACCACGACGCGTGACTCCTTCTGATCTGATCGGTGCTGCGGGCGCCGCTTTCTTGCGTACGCGCCTCGACAGGTCGGTCGCAACCGATGGCGTCGCACGGTATCTGCTAGACCGACTTACCGGGGAGCAGGTTGCTACCATTGTCCGGTCACTTCTGCGCGATCCCCATATCGCGGACCAATTGAAAATCGCCCTGCCGCGTTCGCTTGTCGCGGGTCAGGGACTGCCCGAATCTGTCATGACCGATGAACGGACCGTTGCCGTCCGGCATGCGGAATGCGATCGTCCGGCACTGCTGCTGGCCAACACGGATGATGATCAAGGCGCGTCGCTCGGTGATGTAACCCTGATCGGGGCCAAGCAACTGACGCAGACACCGCGTCCATGGGTGGAGGTGGCTTCCGCCGGGCTTGGGCTGCCGGAAAACCAGATCAAGGCATGGGAAGCAGCTCTCAAAGGTCTGAATGCAGCCGATGGATGGACCCTACATCAGATTTCGAATTATGTAGCTCTGACGCGCGATCGCATCGCGCAGCAGTCGGTGCCCGTGCTAGTGGCGCTGGGATGGGCATTGCCCGCACTACATCTGCCACGTGACAGCGAGTATTTCAGCAGTATTCGTGAAAAGGATCTGGGACATGCATCGCGCTGGCGTAAGCTATTTGAAAAACTTATTCACGAGCGCAAACCGTTACTGAGCAAACATCGCCCCAACCGGCAGATTATCGAAACCACTGAACTGAAGACGCACTTTGAATCGGTCAAGGAAAATATTGCGCCTCATACCTATCCCGCGATTGAAGCCTTCATGGACACGCCGCCGGGCTGGAATGCCCAGGCAGCGGCACTTTCGCAATTCGAATGGGAAGCAGATGGCATCCTGCAGCTTTTTTCGAACATCCGTCGCAAAAAAAAGGGTCTAGCGCAAGAAACCCTGAATTTCTTTGAATACACCCATCCAGATCAACTTACGCCAGCCGATACCGATTATCTGCAGGCCCTGAAGAAACGCACCCCGCGTGAGGCACACGACGAAGATCGCGATTTTTTTGAAAACTACCGTGATGATCTGAGTCAGGACAAGAAACTGCGCAGGCAGTGGGAACGCTTCATTTTTGGTCGCCCGATCGAATGCACGGATTTCGTCGAAGGGTTGCTGCGCACCATTGAACGCTTGTTCGGACAGGTCGACCTGACGGAAGGCGCGCGCAAGCTGACCATTACATCGGTTTACAAAACACCCGCAAAATTGCTGACGCTGAACGAGGGGATTGCCCTTGCCTTTGCGCAGCGTTACCGCGGACTGCCCCTGCTTACGGGGCCGCAGGTGGTATGGAATACAAAACCGATTTTCGAGTATGAAAAACTTATCGAAAAATACACAAGCAACACGAAATCCAAAAAATCCACGAAATACCGTCCGAATGTCTCAACGGCACGCGCGGCCCTACAGATCAAATTCGATATTACCCTTTCCACCGGTACGGAACAGGCATCCGTTCAACTGGTCTGGATCGGACAGCCCAACGCCATCGGGGCCGAATTGCCAGAAGACATCGCACGCCTGATCGAACGCCCTTTCCTGCACAGCACCGTGGCCCGGCAACCCGTCAGTCGCAAAGGCGCGCTCCAGTCCGTTTCGCTGTCCGATGTGGGGACCTTGCAGCCAGCCTTCGGGCAGAACTCTGGCACGCTGGTTCCACGCGTTAGCGGCGGTGCCGGTGACAATCTTGCCACCCTGTTTGAAAAAAACCTGAAGCAGGGCCTGCAAGCCGGACGCCTGACGGATGAAGGCTACGCCACCATTGCCAAGGCGTGGAAAGAATTTTCTACCCTGTACGCCGAAGCACTGAAAGCGTGGCAGCTTACGGGTTACGCATCTCCGAAGATCATTGAACAGGCAGAATCCTACGGTCATCTGCTACAAATACTCGCACAGCATGCGACGGGCGACATCAGCCGACGCGATCTGTGGGAGCCACTGCTTTCGTTGGGGATGGTCGATATATCGGGGGGTAGCGCATCGGCCATTATCGCGCCATGGCACCCGCTGAGGCTTGCTGCCTCGGCCGCCAAGATGCGTTCCGTGGCAGGACTAGCCAATTACCTGCTAACTGATGTGGACGTGAATTTCGGGGATTCGCGTCTGTTCTTCTCCGATCTGCGTGACGAACTGGCTCATCCGCTCTATCCCGAAATCGCGGTCGGTCATGACGCGGATGGTCCTGTACTTTTGACTGAAACAGTTACGCTGAACGAATATAGCCTGTTTGAACGCGCTATCCTCGATCCATCCGATACGACGACGGATGTCGATCCCACCAGCGCTGCCCGGCAGATCAGGGATCTTCTGGACCGTTATCTGGAACTGCAGCCGCATGAATGCGCCAATCTGAGCATCATGCTCTATAACTGCGATACCGCCGGCCTACCGCTAGCCACCGTCAACGCGCTCAACTCGGTGCAAGATGACAAGGAAGACGTCCAGTGCAACATTCTAGTGTGTCATCGTTCGCGTAAACGTCTCTCCCATGTCTATTCCGACTTGCTAGAACGTTCCGACAATGACAAAGACGCCGTTGTCATTAGCGAGATGTCACACAACTTCATGTCCCGGCTGCGCATCAGCATGATGCTGGAAGGCGAATACCGTGCTCCACATGATGCGACGCGTGAAATCGATATTGCCTTCCTGCATGACGTGGTTTCCCATCAGGCGCGGGAGAAATGGTTCGCGGTTCCGGTAATGCAGGACAATCCCACCCTGCTGGATCATGTGCCCGCACGCTGGTCCTATCGACGCGTCACGGCGGAAGATGAACTGCAGGCCACAAGTTACCTGACCTGTCCGCGTCAACCAGTTGCCTGCTGGGCCTATATCGATGCAGCGGCACAAATCATCCGCCAGCAGGCGCATACACCACAGGAGCATTACCTGCCAGCCCGTCAGATCTCGTTCCAGAACACGGGTCTAAAGACGATGTTTGACGAGGTACATAAACAGGCGGAATGGGTCGCCACCTATGACGATCTACTGGACAAGCGACAGCTCGAGGCCATGGGCGTCAAGGTTATCCGCTATCGCCGGCAGCATACACATGGCCGAAACATGGTCATTTCCTCAACCTCGGAACTGCGCACGCTGCATGTTCTGGTACAACGACGTCTGCGGGAACTGTCGCTCGGCCTTGACGATGCGCGGCTGTCGTGTCTGGCCAAGCGCATGATTGACGACGCCAATGTCATTTCCGGTGATATCAGCCTGCGCGCCGCCAAACGCGGCGTTTCAGCGGGCGAACTGATTGGCTTGGTCCTGAGCCGTGCGCTGGTGGCCGAGGAACTGCATGACGCGCCTGCAACCGCATGGTTCCTGCTTGACGATTACGCGACCTGGCTAGGGCAGAAGGAGGAAGGCATTGCCGATACCCTGGCCCTCAGCGTGGTGCGCAACGACACGGATGGCGCGCCCCGACTGCGCGCGATCGTCACCGAAGCCAAATATGTCGATGCCGCAAGCGTTGCCGAGGCAGGGCGCAAATCCCGACAGCAGCTGCGGCAAACCGTCAGACGCATGGAAGACGCATTGTTTGGCGACCCCGGCCGACTGGACCGTGACCTGTGGCTTTCGCGTATTGCCGACCTGCTTCTGGATGGCAATACGACGCTTGGTTATACCGACCTTCTGGAAAATGTGCGTGACGGCATCCGTCAGGGCAACGTACCGATCGACCTGCGGGGATATTCGCATATCTTCACCACCACCACCACCACCACCACGGACACGCTGACACTCGGTAGCCAGAACTCCATTCCCCACACGGATGACAGCCTGCAAGAAATCTTTACGCGTGAGGGGCTGCGGCGTCTTGTGCTGGCCTATGAGGCACGCACACCGCTTGTGACGATCCGCAGCATGCTTGGCGACAATCACATCTGGGATACGCCAGAGTATCTCAACCCCGCAGGCCGGGTTGAATGGACCAGCACGATCGGTCTGGAAGATACCCCCGCCGAGGCGGCTGAAACCGAGGATATCTATGTCCCCGCGCATGAAGTCACCATGACTGCGGAATCGCTGCCCACATCAGCCAAGCCATCGACGCAGGAGGAGAAACTCCCTCTGCTCAGTCAGGCGGTCGAACCTGTCACGGCTCCGGCTCCCTCCTCCGCGCAGGCACCTGTTGCCGCCACGGGGGAGAATGCACTTGACTTCTTGATCCATTCCCATGTCGAACAGATGCACAATACTTCGGTGGAGGATCAGGCCTGGCTCGATGCGACAGCGCGGCAGCTTCGCACTGCACTGATGGGGTATAATCTGCAGGCCAATATTATCGGCACCCGCCTTACCCCCAATGCGGCCCTGGTACGCTTCAGCGGCAGTGACCGGCTGCATATCAATGATATCGAAGCCAGACAGTCGGCATTGCTGACCACGCATGGGCTGCGTCTAATCGCGGTTGCTCCGCTGCCTGGCGAAATCGTGGTCAGCGTGGCGCGACCCGAGCGGCAGACCGTCTCACTGTGGGAGATATGGACTAGGCGGAAAATCAACCGCAATGAAACGGGAATGAATACATCGTTCATTCTTGGCCTGAAGGAACTGAACGGAGAAATCCTGTATCTCAATCTTGGCGGCCCCTTCGCCGGAGAGCAACAACATGCCCCACATACCCTGATCGCGGGCGCAACCGGATCGGGCAAATCCATGCTGATCCAAACGCTGCTGCTCGATATCGCCGCCACAAATCCGAGCTGCCTAGCCCATATCTATCTTATCGACCCCAAAAGCGGGGTGGATTATGCCGCCATCGAACAGTTGCCGCACCTGCAGGGTGGAATCATCGTTCAGCAGGAACAGGCTATCACGGTCATGGAGGAAATGATTACAGAAATGGAACGACGTTATCAGCTGTTTCAGGCCAGGCGCACCCGCGACATTCGTGCATTCAATACCAAAGCCTTACCGGAAGAGCAACTTCCATACATTTTCCTGGTACATGATGAATTCGCTGAATGGATGATGGTGGATGAATACAAATCCGCCGTGACAAACATTGTCTCGCGCCTTGGCGTCAAGGCGCGTGCGGCGGGCATTCATCTGATTTTCGCGGCGCAGCGTCCGGACAAGGACGTCATGCCCATGCAGTTACGCGACAATCTGGGAAACCGGCTAATCCTAAAGGTTGCAAGCGTCCGCACATCGGAAATCGCATTGGGAATAAAGGGGGCGGAACACCTGCTTGGTAACGGTCACCTCGCCGCGCGGCTGAGTGGAGAGCCCGATATCATATATGCCCAAGCCCCTTTCTTGTCTGATGACGACATGAACCTCGCCGCAGAGGCGATATGCACGAAAGAAGAGCAGGGCTGATCAAAAGACAAAATCTTTCGGGCATCGTCTTGTTCAAAAAGTGATACCAGATTCTTTGCTAATGTTGATGTAGCCTTACTTGTGACAGATGACGCAACCGCCTTCAGCTTCATCAATGCCATAGACATCGTCAACCGACGCGTCAGGCGCATGCCCTGAAAGCGGATTTCGCCGCCTGCGCGCGCGCAGGCGTTCCATCCGCCGGGTATAATCCGCCTTGATCGCGGCGACCCGCTCTGGCTGGGACAGGTCCGTCAGGCTTTCTCCCTGGCTCCATGTAAAAGGGCTGCCATCTTCAAGGGCAGTCTTTTCATAACGGACGGCTTCTTCGAACGCTTTGGGGTGACGTTCTGCAAGACGAACCCATTCAATCTTCTGCTGAAAAAAGCAGAACGTGCACCCCGAACGCGAACGCCATTCATAATATCTTGGCTCCCCCACATCCGCCTGTTGCAGGATGTCTATCACACCGGCCCGATCGATACCCGCATCGCGCAGGGGCAGATGAACGCGCATGTTCTGGTGTGTCGCCTGATACCCTTCACGTGTTGGTTCATCCGCGCGGATCGCGACATAGGAATGGATGATTGTCCCGTCCTTCAGCGTAGGGCGTATCCAGCGTTCCAAAGGACGCAGTTTCAACTGTCGCGTGCACCAGCGTGTGCGTGGCGAAGGCAGAAAGTTTCCATATTCCTCAAGCCAAAAATCAAAATCTCGATCCGGATTAAGACGCAGGATCGGCTTGCCCAGGAATCCCTCCAGCCGGTCAAGGAAGGTATAGACCTCGGGCAGTTCCTTGCCCGTGTCGGTAAAGAAATACTCGATCGGCAGATTAGGCTGGGTCGCGCGCATATAAACAGCAAGTGCTGCGCTATCGCGTCCCCCGGACAGGCCCAGGATATGTCGTTCCGTCATAAGGCCACCTTGTCTTCATGCATATCGATCAACCCGGCGACGACACGGGCAAGCGCTGCAAGATGCACACGTTCGTGCCCCTCTCGAGCCCCCAGAGTCGTCCGCAACTGTTCCGCCAGCGCATCCGCCGCCTGCTTTTCCGCATCCGTCAGCGCGAACGACGTGCGCACCGGCGGCATTGCGGGATCGATACCCACGATCAGCGCTAGCGCTTCTGTGTTTGACCGCCTGTTCCTCACGGCAGCCAGTGTCTCAAGTTCGCGAAAATGCTGACCATAGCGTGCCATCTGTACCAGCGCCTGCTCCTGATCCCGATCGGACCAGTTGCGAGCGGGTTTATGCAGCAAGACACTCGCCACACCTTCAATATCCCCCTCTCCCCCTTCAAAGGCTGCTGCACGCATGGCGAATCCTTCAAAGGAAAAATCGTTGGTCAGCCCGGCAATCGTGGCCGTGCGTTCGCGCAGCCCCTGAAACGTGCAGGGATCCACCGCCAATGCCTGCGCAAGCGCCAGACGCAGTTGTTCAAGCAACGAGGGATAGGTATTTTCCACCTCCACCACTGCGTCATAAATCACCTGAACATCCAGATCGTTGTCCATGGCGGCGGGTAACTGTTCAAACAGCAGAGCTTCCGGGTCATTCGCTTTTAGCACGACCCCACGAATGGCGCGGGCCCTGCTACTCAGATGGCCTGTTCGCTGCGCATAGACGGGCAGGATTTCAAAACGCTGGAAAATTGCCTGTGCAACCGAAAGCGATGTTATCGCGCCCTGCACCCCAAAACGTTGCCCAAGGTCGAGCAAAAATGCTTCTTTACGCCCATCGCGCGTAATCGCCTTGATCCGGACTCGTGCGGGCTGTTGCAGCAATTTGTCGACAAAAATGTCATCCAGACTAGTCTGGAACATGCCGTCAAGGTAAACTGCGGAATGCTCCCTCCGCGCAAGGATGATCGCCAGCGCCAGAACCGGCATGATCCCGGCCTTGATCCCGAATGGCGGCCTAGCCCAGCGGGCATAGACTTCGTCAAGCTGCGCGTCGTCAGCATCTCCCAGAACGGCCCAAGCCGCCACCAAACTACGCCCGGCTGCAGTATCTTCATCAGGCGGCAGGAAACCAAACGTTCCGTCCTCCATGGCGTCATGCAAGCCGGCAGCCGCCAAAATGGTGATGTACAGCCCCATTTCCGCCGGATAGCCGGTAAAGCCCAGATATTCCTGTGATGGATTACGGACCATCGCGTAACAGAGTTCCCGCATCGCGGCCATCGCGCTCGATGAGGGGCGCTCACGCTGTAGCAGTTCGCTTTTAAGGATCGGAACGCAGGGATACGCGGCCTCCGCTAACTGACTTGCAATGATGGACAGGGGTTTCGTTACGCCTGGTACGTCACCTGCTGCAATCCACCAGCACGCATGATCCAGTGCTGCCTGCAATTCTCTGTAGACGATGTCAATATTTCCGGCCTGACGCGCGGCAAGTTCACGTCGGGCGATCCGGTCACCTTCGAGTTGCGGATGCTCACGCAGAACGCGTTCAATGGCAAACATTTCCATGACGCCGTTACGCAGCGCATAGCTATCCTTTACGGCGCCGATCGCCACGACGACGCTTGCATCTTTCAGCAGTTGTGCAATCCGCTTGCAACGATTACCAGTCTGCGCAGGCGTCAGCATACCATCGCCAATGGCCAATACCAGAAGACCCGCACCATGCGTCTTGTACTTTGCCAAACGTGTGGCGATGGTCTCCACGTCGTCCTCCATTCCGATGGAGAACAAAACGATCTCGAACGTGCGCAGAGTGCCCGTATAGAAATAATGCCGTTTCGCCGCGACAAAACCCAACCCGACGCGTGAAGGCACGGAGGCCAACTGCTCGGCGGACAGGACGTTCAGCGCCCGCCCGATCGCGTCTTCAAGTTCGAAATCACTCCCCGCGAACAGCGCATATCCACCAAGACGCGGCTGATGAATCAGGACCGCCCACTCCACTAGATCGTCCAGCGCACTGCTTACCGCACGAGGTTTTTCATCTGGAACCGAAGCCATCAGGACATCATCCGCAATGGACAGCCCCGATCCATTGCGAAAGAACTCAATGATCGCGGCAATTTTCGTCAGACGGACATGCAGGGGACCGCCTTTAACCCCTGCCCGCTCGATTGCTTCAAACGCAAGACTGAAACGGTTGCCGTTGGCGCCACTTGCCAACGTCATCCCAAAATTAGCGACCAGATAATCCCATAACCGGTCCGGCCCATAGGTTTCGCCACTTCTGGCATCCGTAAGGAATTCCTGAAACCCCCCCGGTTCAGCCGACCCCAGGAAACCAAAGACCGAACGCTCATTCTGCGCGAAGCGCTGCCGTGATACCGGCCCGAGCAGCAGGGCGGTCACAGGGTTGAGCGGCCATGTCCGCGCTAGCGCGCGTGCCAGCACGGCCTCGTCAGTTGGCTTTCGTTTCGCAACGGCGGCGGCTACTGTGGCGGCCTGCCGATCTGTGTCGCGCGAGCGATGTTCGCAATTGATCGCCTGCCCCAAAAGGGCAACGGCTTCATCCGATCCCGCAAGGAAAGGAATATTCTGAAACCGTCCTTCGACCTTTGCCCATTCCTGCCGCCCATCGCGCGAAACACGCGCGGCGTACTGTTCGAACGCCTGATGCAGAACCCCGATGACGACCAAACGCCCCTTGCTGCGCGCGCATGATTCCGCCAGATCCTGCAACAGATGGATGTCGCCACCAGATGCGGCTTCATGTTCCAGAATCTTGCCTAGTTCGTCCAGGATCAGGACAATGCCCCCATGTTCCTGCATTGCCGAATGCACAAGATGGGCGATCAGTTCCTCATCGCTCTGCCGTGCCTGCACGTATGTGGACTTGCTCCATTCCAATGTCGCCGCAGCAGCGTCAGCAATCGCTTCGCGTAATCCGACCCGGCGTCCCGTTACTGCAACCACGGCCCAGGGGCCCGCACCGGTGGGGAAAGCCCGATCGTACAGGGCTTGCAGATCCTTGCCCACGATCTCGCGCGCCTGCGCCATATTGACCGAGTGCCCGCCAATTAGATTAGCCACCAGCACTGCGGCGCTGGATTTGCCGCCGCCATAAGGACCGGTCCAAATGAACGCGCCCTGCCTAGTTTCAGCCTGGCTGCGCGCCATGGCGGTAAGCGAATGGGCGATACCCGCCAGCAGCACATAGCCCACAAGGGAACTGGTGCCATGCAGATCCTGATCGAGGCGAGTTGATCGGGAGAAGCGGCGCTGAAACGTGACCTGTTTTTTCAACGGGTTCATGCCGCCGTCCCTTTCGATGTTTCATATTGCCCATACGCGGCGGCAAGCAGTACCAGCGGATCAACCGGCCCAATTTTCTGCAACTGCCGCAATCCCGCCGTTTCCGTCCACCGCCAGCCTCCTTGTGTCAGCGCCTCCATACGCATGAGACGGGTGACAACACTGTTTTCATCCAGCTTGAATACACGCCCAGGCGAACCCGATGCGTAACAGACTTGCTCCACCGTGACGGCCGTCGTTCCCGTGCGCTCCCAGTATTCATGAAGGGCGTAGGCAAAGATACCATCGGGCAGATCCGGTTTTGGTCCACGCACGAATTCATACCACCCGCCCAGCCGGGCCTCACGCACCAGATGCAGCTCTGCCAGTAAGGGTTCCGCCCCATCATCGCTGAGCATGCCGTCACGGCGGACATAGCTGCGCAGGAAAACCTCAATATCCCGCTTGAGTGTGGTTGCAGATGCGCGCCACCCCCGCGCCTGCACCAGTGCCATAAGATCCTGCACCAGCGTAGCGGGATCGAATTCTATGGCTGGCAGGACATTGAACGCGAAATAGGCAGTACTAGTCCATTGCGGCGTACTGGCAATACCCCAATGAACCAGCCAGACCGTGGCCACGTGCTCCAGAAACGGATCATACCCGGCATCCGCCAAAATGGCCACGCCAAGCGGGGTTGGCATGACCATGCGATTGTTGTCTTCTGTTACAAATCTGCTCGCCAGCGCCCAATACCGCATTGAAACTGCCATGTTGCGCCCAACACCAAAGCGTGCAATAGCAGAACGTTCTGTAAATGTTCCTGCCGAGGCAAAAGGGGTAACAGCGTCATGAACCTTCTTCAGCCACAGCAGACGAAGGGGAAAGGTTTCATGTCCGGCAAACTGACCACGGATGTCAGGATCGTTGAGCGCATGCTTCATGCCTCGCAGACTATCTACTACTGGCGAGAACGTCCAGTGGCGATTATACGGTTTCAATTGCCTGTGCAAGAATCATGGCAGCGCCATCTGCATCTTCAAAAGTATTGAAACGCGAAAAACTGAACCTTATAATATTATTCGCCTCATCTTTTGAAAATCCCATGGATGTAAAGACATATGATGGCTGCACGGAACCACGATTACAGGCAGATCCGGTCGAAATACAAAGCTCTCTTGAGACCATATTGACCAGTTCATCAGCACATACCCCGGGAAAGATCAGGGTTATGCCACCAGGTATTGTCGAAACGCCTATGGATACACGATGGTACCTTACATGTCGGGCATCAAGTCCCGCCAGAAAACGCGTCACCAATTGTGCACTGTGCACCGCATCACGAGGCAGCCGATGTCTCGCCTCTGCCGCCGCTGCACCAAATCCAACGATCAACGGCACAGGTTCGGTACCGGATCGCACTCCACGCTCCTGCCCGCCCCCTATGTTCTGAGTAAAGGGCTTGGGAGCATCGGCTGCGATATACAGCGCCCCTATCCCCATCGGGCCATGGCATTTATGCGCTGAGAGACTGAGATAATCGACGCCGAGTTCAAGGACATCAACAGGTAGCTTCCCCACAGCCTGCGCCGCATCACAATGGAAAAGCGCGCCGTGACCGTGAGCAATATCCACGGCCGCCCCAATCGGCTGGACAATGCCGGTTTCATTATTCACATGCATAAGAGAGACAAGTAACGTCTGCCCGTCCACCAATGTGGAAAGCAGTTCAGGATCAACAAGACCGTCCCGTCGCACCGGTGCCTGCACCACCTCGAACCCTAGGGATGTCAGGGACAATGCCGTTTCCAGCACGGATTTATGTTCAATGGCACTGATAATGATACGGCGACGCCGAGGTTCGTTAGCCTTCGCCCAACACGCCATGCCGCGCAGTACCAGATTGTTGGCCTCTGTCGCGCCCGAAGTGAAAAATATCTCCACCGGAAGCGCACCGATCAGGTCCGCGACCTTTTCACGCGCGTCATTGATGCGCGCTAGTGCCCGCGCGCCCGCCACATGCGGAGAGGACGCGTTCCCCGTCATCGACAGCGCCTGTGTCATTTCCGACAATGCATAGGGAGATAATGACGTTGTAGAAAAATTATCGAGATAGATCGGACGATCCATCATTGTGCCCCCTTGGACGCATTCTGGCCTATCATTATTGATAGCATAAATTTTCCACGGAAATCAGCAAAGAAACAAGTTACATGTAGCGTAACCATGATATTAACACAACGCATATGGTTCTAAAATCCAGCTTTTATTAATCACATGTTTAAATACAGATCAATATTAAAACCTTTTTATAACTCCTCAAATCATACGCATTATTTCCCACTGGACAGCTCCAGAAAGAGACTCACCGGAGGTGTATTAATATAACATTTTCTGCATTCAGCCTGATGTTTAGTTAAGCATGCCCTTCTGCGCCAGCAGGTCGAGATATTTATCTGCTCTCTGACGAACGATACCCGGATCAGCCTGGACATATTCAATTTTCGTGTGAGGCTACCGAAACAGATTGTTTAGTAGTTTCTGACTGTAGATCCGGAGAAGCTTTGTACACATCCCGTGCTTCATGGATGCCATCTGTACCCGCATTTCCTCAATCAGTTTCAGGGTAATCCTAAGGGAAATCGACATTCAGAATTTTCTTTTTTTTGGAACGGAGGTTTCACTGAGCACCGTGTCAGAGCACGGAGTGTGGGATAGGAATCAAGCAGTACGAGCTGAGTGAAGCACAATGGCAACGGATCGCACCTCTGCTCCCGGGCAAAGTTGGGGATGCAGGCCGCAGCGGGACGGATAACCGCCTCTTCATCGAGGCGGTCTTATGAATCGCGCGAACCGGCAGTCCGTGGCAGGACCTGCCGACGTCTTTCGGACATTGAAACTCTGTCTATTCCCGTTACGGCGACTAGATGAAAGCCGGTGTTTTCCAGAGGATTTTCGAGGCCGCCTCTGACGAGGCAGACATGGAATACGCGATGATCGACGGCACGATGGTCCGGGTCCACCGCCATGGCCAGAGCGCAAAAGGGGAACCCGAAGTCAGGCGATAGGACGTAGTGTGACGGGATGGTCGACCACGATCATCGCCATGACCGATGCCCTTGGCAATCTAGTCCGCTTCACGTTCATCCCCGGCCAGCATTACGATACGGTCGGGGGTGCGCCTCTGCTTGAGCCAGCGGATTTCAGGGGATTTCTTGCCGATAAGGCATTTGACGTCCATTGGATCGTGGACGCCATACGAGCACAAGGCGCCTGCGTGGTCATTCCCCAACGCAGGAACCGCCTCGACAGACGCCCGTTCGATGGAGCGCCTGTTCAAGGCACGCCATCTTATCGAGAACTTCTTCTGCAAGCTCAAGGAGTTCAAGCGTATCGCAATGCGAAGCGACAAGACAGACAGATCATTCGCAGCCATGATTCATCTCACCGCCGCAATCATCAATTCACATTAATTCCCAACAGGTCTTGTATAAATCCGTTAAAAAAACTCGGGTTCCGTGATGGCAGCACTCAAGGAACGATGGTCCAAGGATCCAGGAAAATGCTTGGCAGGAACAATTGCATGATTGAACAGGAAACTCATTTTCACCTTGGGGCTTTTACCTATGGCTGCTGGTGGGATGTCCCCGGAAACAATCCATCCCTCACCATCATATTCTTCAAATGAAAGCTTCGGGCGATCATCATCAAAAAAAACCGCAAGGTCTTCAAGTGGAGCAAAATACACTTTGTGTTTAAACACAAATCTAAACTTTGAGAAATTTTTCTCTATATATCTGTAAATCCATGCCTGGTTTGAAAAAAACCTGATGAAATTCTGATCTTTTTGATCAAATTCCACCGGGAAAAAATGATTTGGGTGCGCATCATTAATTGGCCAATCTGCGTTTTTGTGCACTATATCGTGCATCTTTCTAATATCATTTTTAATGTGATCTTGATTTTCTTCAAATGTCTCATATTTCGCTATCAGCAAATGCGGAACAGCGTAGACGAGCGTTGCATATTGCTGATCCGTGAAATCATCAAACCACGGACGGCGTAACGCCATAGGTATATTCAATTGTTGAAATTTAACATTGTCAATATTAAGACTTTTCCATGCCAGTATCTCGGGAGTAAACTTTTTCCCTAATGAAGACCATATGTCAGGAAGCTTTGAATACGTGTTGCAATATGAAAAAAATGATTTCCATCCTGCGATGCAGAACATATCATTTATTCCAATATAAGTATAATTATCTATAAGTATGCAATCTTCATCTTTTAATCCCTCTGGGGAAACTTCATTTCCAAAAAACGCATCAAACCTGACGCGCATAAACGCATCATAACTATCTTTTCTATTTTTTATGGCTTCCATTCCAACAAAAACTTCATGCCACATACGAATCAGATTTGGATGAAATATACCGCTTTGCTCGACTTCCTGAGTTTGCGATTTATTAGTTATTATAATGTTTTCAGTATTATATAATTCCTTCATGTCAGAAAGATCGTTTTCTGACAGATTTTCATCCCTGCAAACAAGAAAGAAATCTACATCATAATTACGTACATATCGTTTCAGACTATCAACGCAGCGTCTGAACGTCCTGGGAGATCCGGTAACAAGGCATGCTAGTTTCATTTTTTCCTCAGCCATAAGACAAAACATGATGTTATTTATGCGAATCTGCTGCGCGGCATTAAGCTCTTCTGAAGGAGTATAGCGAAGTTTTGTCACATACGATATATGAACAGCCCCTGGCCGCCTGCCGGGTTGGCCATTTTGAGGATCATAAGGCCAAGGCCACCCCGGCTTATGGCGCCTGAAGCCGTGCCATTCTTTTGCAGTTACATGCGAGTGGAACGACGCGGATTTCTCACACTTGAGGCAATTTCGGGTCATTTTGTAGAATTCAGTCATCCCACAGGAGCCCGATCTGGAATATTGACGATATTCTGCTTC
>NZ_NOXG01000021.1:0-37061 GCF_003207955.1 Novacetimonas pomaceti | reverse complement strand
GCATCGGGTTTTCTTATAGCTTACGAAAATTTCTTTTGTGCAAAACAGACTTTTTCATAATCTAACCCGATGTACAACCCTTCTGTGAGATTTCCGCGTCGATGCCGTCATGGCCCGCCTGCAACGTCGCCCGCACCTCCGACACCAGATGGTGGACATGGGCAAAGCGTTCCACGCTGAACAGTTCCGGCACGCGGACGCTTCCGATCCTCGCGACCTGTCCGATATCGTTGCGCATCAGGTCAACGATCATCAGGTTTTCCGCGCATTCCTTGTCATTCTGCCGCAATGCATGCGCAAGCTGCCTGTCGCGCACGGGATCCGGATCGCGTGGGGCCGTGCCCTTTATGGGGCGCGCCGTGATGGTGCCTGCGGCGTCAAGGGAAATGAACCGCTCCGGCGATGCGCAAAGAAGGGCGAAGTCCGGCCCGCATGACAGGAACGCCCCGAACGGCGCGGCGGAGGTCACGCGCAACGCGCGATATGCCGCCATGGCCGACAGTCCCGGCGGCCTGTCCCCCCACATGCGCGAGGTGATGTTGACCTGAAAGATGTCGCCTGCCGCGATATACTCACGCGCCCGCGCCACGGCCAGCCGATAGGCGCGGGGCGTGCGGTCCGCCATGAAAGGAACCCGTGGCATGGGCGGAACCGGCGCGTCCGGGATGACCATGTCCCACAACCGCCGCACCTTTTCGCGCTGTCGTGCCGTATCGGCCTGCGTTCCATATCCCGCCACCCACGCCTGGCGCGCATGCCGGTCGAATACCATGACGTGGTCATAGATGGCCGCCACGAATTCGGGCTGCCACGGATCGGCCTCATGCCGGGTTGCAAGGCCCATTGCCCGCTGCCCGAAGCGGTAATCCGCAAAGCCGATGGCCCCGCCCGCAAACGGCACCTGCACGGGACAGGAAAAGGAGGGCACCAGTCCCCGCAGAAGCGCCAGCGGATCGTCCCCGGCCTCGCGCCCATCAAGCATGCAGCGGCCTGCGCGCGCGACCAGCACATGAACGGGATCAATGCAGATGACGCTCCACCGGCCACGTGGGGTGATATCCCCGCCGCTGTCCAGGCAGGCCATCCATGGCACATCACCCAGCGCGGCCAGCACGTCGCCGACCTCCCGCCATGGCAGTTCATGCGCATAGGCGGGGTGCGTCTGTGGCGGGTTATGGGCTGTCACGGGTCAGGGGCGCTTGCCGCCCGGGCCTTCATGATGCGGAGGTGTCATCAGGCTGCCGCGCCTGACCGCCGGGGCGGTTGGCCCATCGCCAGCTGCTGCGGCCCTGCCGGGCCAGTTCGCGATGCATCACCACCACGGGCCACTGCCCCCGTGGGAAACCTGTCGCGGCCCCTTCCTGTCCTGCGGCGGCAGGGACGGAGGCGTGCGGTTTGCCCAGACGGTCGGCCAGTGCCTCCACCAGCGTCACGGAGCGATGCCGCCCGCCCGAGCAGCCGATGGCGATCGTGGCGTATTTCTTTCCTTCCTGCACGAAACGCGGCAGGACAAGTTCCAGAAGGTCGTCGATCCGGTCAAGGAAGCCCGCGTAATCGGGATCGGCCTGAACATAGGCCGCGACCTGCGGATCAAGCCCCGTCAGCGCGGACAGGGAAGGATCGTAATAGGGATTACGCAGGAAACGCGCATCGAACACCATGTCCGCCTCCCGCGGGAGGCCGGCCGGAAAGGCAAACGACATCAGGGCCACGGTCAGCCCTTCCCCACGGCCATCCTCCCACTGTCCAAAACGCGCCTCCACAAGCTGGCGCAGTTCGGGCGGGGGCAGGTCGCTGGTGTCGATCACCACATCGGCGGCTTCGCGCAGGGGGGAGGTAAGGCGGATTTCCGCCTCGATCCCTTCCTTGACGGTGCCATGAATGGCCTGCGGATGACGCCTGCGCGTGGCGGTGTAGCGGCGCAGCAGCACGCTTTCCTCCGCCGTGGCGTAAATCAGTTCCGCATGGAGGTGGGGATTGATGCGCAGGCGCGACAGCGCCGCCAGCACGGCCGTGGCGTCAAAGCCGCGGGTGCGTGAATCCACCCCGACCGCAACGGGTTTTTCCGCCCGGGCCACGATTTCATCGAGCATGCCAAGCGGCGGATTGTCGATGACCTCGTGCCCAAGATCCTCCAGAATGCGCAGGATCGACGACTTGCCAGCCCCGGAAAGGCCGGTGACAAGCAGGATGCTGCGCGGCGGTGGTGAATCTTCATGCATGTATGTGGCAGTCACGCGAAACCCTGAACGGACATCATGCCGGCATGAACCGACGTTCGGATGCCAGAATTATGACAATCGGGAACGCAGGTTCCCCATCACGGGATTTTCCCCCCTTTTACCACATATGAAAAGTGCCACCATCATCACATCTGCATTTAGCAGGGCTGAGGAACGGATGGAACGCGTCATGCGGGCGCCTGAATTTAATCATGGACAAAATATGACTGTTTTGTGATTTTCGTCCCGATGGAAAAATTAACACGACCGAACGCGGAAATCCATATTCGTCACCTGACCGGTCGCAACCCCGGAAACGGGGAGTTCGCGCCCAGCCTTGTCGCGCAGTTGCGCCTGGCGCTGGCGCTGGCGCAGGGGGCATCCGAACTGGAACAGCATGGATACGGCCTGCGCGACGTGACGCGGATCATTTTCACCCTGAGCGGGACGGAAGGGTTCAGCGCCTGTTTTTCCACCCTAAATGAACTGTTCGGTCAATCCTGCCCCGCAACGACATTGCGCCTTGTCAAAAGCGGCAGGCATCAGGAGGAACTGGTCGAACTCGACCTTCTGGTAACGCCAAAACCCTGACGCGTTCCCCCTGATGGAGGGATATCAGGGCAGCACCTGCCAGATTTTCTGATAACCGTCATAGAGGACTTCCGCGCGGATCGTTTTCATGAAGCGATCGACCAGCAGTCCCTTGCCCCCGGGGCCGAGGTCGCCCACGTTGTAATCATCGATGCACAGCAACGTGTCCGGACCGATCAGCGGTCGCACCGCCGTAAGTTCCATGATGTGATGGATCGCGCTTGGCATCGGATTGGCGTGATCGAGGTCGAAACTGTCCAGATAGATCAGGTCCACCGGCGTCCCGCACCGCAGCGACAGCATATGCAGGGCGGCGACGGAATCATTGAGGATCAGGCTGGTCGCGCCACTGCAGGCGCGGCGCGCGCTTTCGATGCTGTCTGGCGTGATGTCGATGGAAATGACCGATCCGCCAACATCACGGACAAAACTGTCGAACTGGAACGTGCTCTGCCCATCGCCTTCCCAGTTGCCGCCGACACGCAGGCAGCCGGTTTCCAGGATAAAGGGGGCGCGTCGCCCGGACAGGCGATCGAACATCAGTTCAAAGCTGTCCGCCCTTCTGGCAAGGCGGGGTTTGAATGCGGTCTGGAACTGCGTGGCGAAAGGCCGGGAGATATCGAGATCGGGAAGACCGACGAAGGCGGGGTCCGCCTCCATCCGTCCATCATCCATGATATTGCCGGTGCGATGATGCTTGTAGGCCTGTTCGAATTCGGGCTGCATGACCAGTTCACGCACGACATCATCAATGCGGATATCCGGATCATTCAGCCGCTGGTACAGATCCCGGCCCGTATCGGCTCCCCCCAGTGACTTCAGAAGTTCCTGTATGTTTCCCGTTCTTTTACCGCGTGCCGGTCTGGTCATGCCATTTCTCCTTCAGGATGTTCAGGATTCGGAAACCACCCGCGCAATACAGTCCGCAACAAGCTTGTGCGCATTGGTAATATCATTGAACTCATCCCCGTCGGGGCCAAGCTGATGCGCCATCTGCTGTTCGTCACGCTCCCTGATCCGGGCGTTTTCATGATCCAGCATCGCAGTCTGCTGTTCACGGGTCAGCATCCGCAACGCCGTCTGCAACGCAACCTCAAGACAGCCCACGTGGGCTTCGAGCAACGCAATTTCCCCATCGCGCACAGTATCGTCATCGCCCATTGTAATTCGCTCCTGCCGTTTCACGATGTCAAAAATATGTTGCCCGTTGAATCCGTCCAATACGCGAATATTCCGGATCATGGGACATCTGTACAGAATGATAAGAATATTGACACGGTCCGTTTGTGATTTTTTCGCCCTGATCCTGTCCATGAAGGCACATTCCACCGTGTCATGCCATGATGAAAACCTGTTGTTCCCGGGATCAGGATGTCCCCTTCCCATACCGCCGGAGGTGTATGAAACCGGTTGACCGGCAAGGAAAATAAAAAAATCCGGGTGCCGCCTGTTTTCCAAACGGGCCATGTTCCTGCGATGCTTTTTGGAAAAGCCTCACCAAAAATTTTTACAATTCCAGGGTATTATTGGCCCGACTTTTTCAAACACTCCCTTATCGGGCAATCAGTTGTGCATGAAATGCCACAAGCCGTGCGGTATAGGCCTGACGCGAGAAGAACCCCGCCCGCACGTACCCGCGCCTTACAAGATCGCCACACACGCCGCCTGCCTTGTCCACGCCATCAAGTTCGGAAATCGCGCCGGCGATATCATCCACATCGAACGGATCGACAAGACGGGCGGCCCCGCCCGCGATTTCCTCCGTCGCGCCGCCGCGCGAGGTAATGACAGGCGTCCCCAGCGCCATCGCCTCGATAATGGGCAGCCCGAATCCTTCGGCAAGGGACGGAAAAACCAGGGCATGCGCCTCTGCAAGGCCGCGCAACAGCTGAAGGCGACTGCTCCACGGCAGGCGGATCAGCCGACCGGGACCATCCGGCAATGACAGGTCGGGCCGGTCATCGCCATCGGGACCGATCAGCACCAGCGGGCGATGACTTCCGCTGCGGGCATAGGCCGCGACAAGGCGCGCGATGTTCTTGCGTGATTCCACGCGCCCGATATGGATCAGGCTGCCGGGGGGAACGATACGGGGGCTGGCCATCACGGCAGTGATGTCGATATCGACCATCTGATACAGATTGACGACACGTTCCGGTGCGACATCAAGGATATCGATGATCTGTCGCCTGACCGTTTCGGAAACGGTGACGATCCTGTCCATGCGCGTCACCAGTTCACGCAGCAGGCGTTCAAAACGCCCCGGATCTATGCCCGTCAGTCCGGGATTGAGGATCGGGACAAGATCATGGATGGTCACGATGTTCATGCAGCCCTGCAGGACCATTGGCAGGGGATATGTCCAGTGCATGAGCGCCGGCGGCGTATCGGCGCGTAATGACGTCAGCCGGCCAAAGGTCTTGTACCTGACATGCGCCGTCCGATACAGATCGAAGCAGGACGGCGCCGCGTGCCCGTGTGCATCGGGTCTGACAACGACATGTCGTCGGGGGCGGAGCGCACGGACCAGCCGGTACGCTTTTTCCAGTTCACGGAAAGGAAGCTTTCTGGCGTTCCCCTCCTGTCCGTCAAGGAATGCGGTGGAAACGCCGGTTTCGCGCAGGCAGTCCGCAAGGTCACGCGTATATCTTGCAACGCCGGTACCGCCACGGCTGCCGATGTTCCGGCCATCCAGCCAGACAGGACTGACCGGGAAACCCTGCGACAGTGGGAACGGGCCTCCCGCCTGCGGTTTTCCGAGCATCCTCCCCGTCAAGACAGGATTACTTCGCCAGCCAGGCGGCCGTGATACCCGGGCTGATGATCGTGCTCAACAGGTTGAAGAACTTGTTGAAATTATTGATTTTTGCGTTAGCGACGTAAATCAGGTCCTTGTTTTTCATCGGGAACTGCTGCGCAAGGAAGTAATTCTGCGCATTCATCATGTCCAGCTGGTACACAACGGGAATGTTCTGCTGGCCCGGATCCATCTGCAGGCCAAGCCTGCCGGCAATATTGCGGTCCTCGAAACGGAACAGATAAACGGCATTAGGATCGGCCTGCTGATCCAGCGGCCCGCCAACACGCGACAGTCCTTCCGCCAGCGACAGGGTGGGCTTGGTAAAATTGACCTCATCAACCTTGGAGGTCGCGCCAAACACCGTAAAGCTGCGCGGTTCATACAGCAGTTCAAGCCGGTCGCCGGACTGTAGGGGAATATCCTGCTCCGGCGTCTGTTCAATAAGTTTCAGGGGAGCCTGCACCAGCCGGTCGCCCCGCGTCAGCTGCACAAGCACATCCTCGGAAAGATGCTTTGCCCCGCCCGCCAGCGCAACGACATCAAGCACGCGTTCCTGATTGGGAGACAGCGCAATACGGCCGGTCCTGCCGACATCGCCATAAACGATCGCCACGTTCGTCTCATCCAGCAGGGGACGCACGATCACGGCAGGCTTTGTGGAAACATTTTTCAGGCTTCCGGCAATACGCTGTTCGATTTCCGATGGCGTCAATCCCGCGACATGCAGCTTACCCACATAAGGGATCGTGATGTTGCCATCATCATTGACCTGAACCACCGGAAGCTGTGTCTGAACGGCGCCAAGCGGCGTCTCCCCCCCGATGCCGGACACGCTCGTCAGAGTTGCGGTATCCTTCGAGGAAGATGTCGAAACAGCGCCTGAAAACAGTCCGTTACCGACCTCATACACCGATATCGCCAGACGATCGCCCGGTCCGATACGATCGTTATGTGACGGCACGTAATTCGTCGTATTCAGGGTGGAAAGCAGCGGTGGCTTTTCCGCATCCAGCCACGATACCAGTTCGGGCGTGATCGGGATGATCCTGAACCCGAGGCTGTTCTTATTCGGGCTTTTCTGGTCCGCCACAATTTCCGATTGCACGGGCCCGCTATTGGGAAGGGTATTGCATCCGGCCAGCAGGCCCCCTGTTACGGACAACATCGCCACCATGCCCGCGATACGCCGCGCCATGTCAGGAAACAAGGGCAGGCGACGGCCATTCACGACTGTCGGCATCGTCATTCCAACGGAGGTCCCATCTTCATGACGCGTCCTCAAAACAACGGGATGGTCTGGCATGCTGGTTAAATATTTTCTCTTTGCTCGGGGCGACAGGGAAACGCCTGCAACACTCAGGATACCGCAGGTAAGAAGGCCGGATATCTCTACTCCGCCAGCAAAAAACGATCAACCTGAACCTGCCGACGTTCTGTATCAGCACCTTTCTGCTACAGAATTAAGGCATTCGAGGAATATTGTGGTGATTTTACGGAAACGTGGTGGAGCTGAGGGGAATCGAACCCCTGACCTCCTCATTGCGAACGAGGCGCTCTCCCATCTGAGCTACAGCCCCACATACCGTGCTGGGGGATAAATCACACGATGGCCCGATGTGTCAAGCCTGTCTGGACATCACGGATGCGTTTATTCATGGGGACGCACAGTTGATATTGTGGCGCGTGCCACGGAACGCTAGATTCCGCACAGACGCCCCCTTTTGAAAGTCGGCCCATTGATTACCATTGTGTTCAGGCTGCTGTTCGAACTGATCCAGCTTTACACCTGGGTGGTTCTGCTGGCCTGCCTTTTCAGCTTCCTGATCGGTTTCGGCATCCTTGATCCGCGCGAACGGATCGTATGGAAAATTTACAATTTTCTTTCGCGCATGACCGAACCCCTGCTGCAGCCCATTCGCAATATCCTGCCGCCGGTCGCCAATATCGACCTCAGCCCCATCGCGCTGCTGCTGCTGATCCAGTATGTGCTGTGCCCCGTCCTGGGCAAGATATATGGCATGATGCTGGTGGGGATTGCCTAACGGGCCGTCAGGCTGAATGCTGGGGGCTGGCGTGCGTCATGGCGGGAACGGTTCCTGTCATGACATGCGCGCTCTGCCCCATGGCAACCAGGAGTTCCCATGTCCATCGTCAAGAAGCTTTCGGCAGCATGCCTTGCCCTTCCCCTCCTTGCCGCCGTTTCGGCAGCACCTGTCCATGCACAGGGACTGTCCGGCCTGACGGGCGGCAACTCGAACGGCGCCTCCTCCCTGCTGGGGAATGCGGCGTCCGGCGCGCTGTCGAACAGTGGCCTGAACATTCCGTCCGTATCGTCGCTGGCGCCCTCCAACGTCACCGGCCTTCTCAGCTACTGCGTTGAAAACAACTATCTCGGGGGGAATTCGCCCTCGACGATCCTGTCCTCGCTGAAGGGCAAGAGCGGCCTTGATACGTCCAGCTCCCTCTACACCAACGGTCAGCAGGGGATCCTGGACACCGGAAACGGAAACACGTTCTCCCTGTCGTCCCTGACGGGCAACCTGAAGCAGAAAGTGACCAAGAAGGTCTGCAGCGCCGTGCTGAAGCAGGGCAAGTCGCTTCTGTAAACTCTCACCCGCTCTTGTGCGGGAGTGTTGATGCGCGCGGCCCGGGCAATGTCCCGGGCCGCGCGTTTCATGTCAGAAGGGACGCACGACAATCATGATGACGACAATCATCATCAGCACCGTCGGCACTTCGTTCGCCATGCGATAGAAGCGTTCGTCATGGGTATTGCGGTCCTGCGCGAAGGCGCGTCGCCACGAAGCGCAGGCCCCATGGAAACCGGCCAGGCCAAACACCGCCGCCAGCTTCGTCAGCCACCATCCCGCATGCCAGTCGATCAGTCCCGGCATCATCGCCAGCAGGCCGCCGAACAGGAACGTACAGCACATCGCCGGCAGCATGATCATGCGCAGAAGCTTGTATTCCATGACCTTGAAGCGTTCGGATTCCGCCGATCCCACTTCCGTCTGGCAGTGATAGACAAACAGGCGCGGCAGGTAGAACAGGCCCGCCATCCACGCGACCATGGACATGATATGGAACGCCTTGATCCATAACACCCACGGCCACAGCATGCTCATCATGTTCCCTGTCCCTGGGATCGAAGGATGCGCTTCACCAGCGGGACGAATTCCCCCAGATGGCCGATCCGCAGCAGTCCGGGCCAGCTGGTCGCGGGCAGGTCCAGCGGACGCAGCAGGACACAGGCCATTCCCGCCGCATGCGCGGCCCCCGCCCCGGTTTCGGTATCTTCCAGCACAAGGCAGTCTTGCGGATTCACGCCCTGGCTTTTCGCGGCGGACAGATAGACGGCGGGATCTGGCTTGGGCCTGCCCATGTCGCGCGCCGAATGGATCTGTTGTGGCGTAATCAGCGCATCCAGCCCGGTGCGACCGAATTTCGCGTCCATTTCCAGTTTCGACGAGTTGGAACCGATGCGGTAGGGAATGCCGAGTGCTGCGATTTCACGCAGCATGGTGGCCGCCCCCTCGATCGTCTCCGCTTCGGATTGCATCAGTTCCACGAGCGCGTGCTGCATGCGCGTCGGCCAGTCCGCCGGAAGCGTCAGTCCGGCCTGATCCTGCATTTCCTCCTTCAGGGCCGTCAACGCCTTGCCCGCGAACCTGCCGACGGCATCGTCATCGCTGATTTCCAGCCCCGCCTTGCGCAGTTCCCGCGCCAGCATGCGGCATGAAGGCCCCTCGCTGTCGATAAGGACGCCGTCGCAATCGAAGATGATCAGCCGCAGATGGCCGTCAGGACGGATGGAAGCAGGCAGCATGTTCAGATATCCCGAATGGTGCGGATAAGGTCGCCGACATGTTCGGGCGGCGTCGCGGGCACCACCCCATGACCAAGGTTGAAGACATGAGGACGTCCCTTCATCGCGTCACGGATGGCGCGGGCCTCCGCCCGCATGCCCTCGCCACCCGCCAGTACCCGCAGGGGATCAAGATTTCCCTGCAGGGTCAGGGTCGAAGGCAGCTGCGCCGCAATCGCCTTCATGTCCGCCCCGGTATCGAGCGCCATGGCGTTGACGCCCGTCTGCCGGCCGTATTCCACCGCCATGATCCCGGCAAGCCGCGGGAAGCCTATGACCGGAACGCCGGGGTGGCGTTCGTTGATGATGCGCACGATCCGCTGGGCCGGGGCGATGACATGGCGGCGGAACTGCGATGGCGGCAGCAGCCCGGCCCAGCTGTCGAACAGCATCACGGCCTCGGCCCCCGCCACGATCTGGTCGCACAGCATGTCGGCCGTGGCGGTGGTCAGGGTATCGATCAGGCGGTCGAAGAATTCCGGATCGGAATAGGCCAGTCCACGCGTGACGTCGAATTCCCGCGACCCGTGGCCTTCGACCATGTAGCAGGCGACGGTGAACGGCGCGCCCGCAAACCCGATCAGCGTGACCTGTCCCGGCTGCGCCACCCCGATCGGTTCGGGACCGTCAACAATGCCGCGCAGACGACGCAACGTTTCCATGACCGGTCGGGTTGCCTCTTTCACCCGCCCCACGTCCAGGCGTGCCAGATCCCGCAGGCTGCGCACCGGTTCCAGCACCGGACCGCGCCCGTGAATGAATTCCAGCGACTGTCCCATTGCCCAGGGCAGGATCAGGATGTCGGAAAACAGGATGGCCCCGTCCATGCCAAAACGGCGGATCGGCTGCAGGGTGATTTCGGTCGCCATGTCCGGCGTCATGCAGCGCGTGATGAAATCCGCCTTTTCCCGCAATGCCCGGAATTCGGGCAGGAAACGTCCGGCCTGCCGCATCAGCCATACCGGGGGGGGCCAGATCGCTTCTCCCGCAAGAGCACGCAGAAGGGGTTTGCCTGTTTCCGTCATCGGTCCGTCGTTCAGTTTCATTGCAGCGGGACTATCTCGTACTTTTTGCCGACCGAACAGCACGGATCCGCTTTTGCCGTTTTTCCCACGGCTCCGGAGGTCTCATTCCTAATCAATAAAAGAAAAGAGAAAGAAATTCTTAAGGTGGCTTATAGGGGGTGTGAGTGATGGGGTACCCATGTTTCCGAAAATGTACCCCGTTTTTCCCACAGTGTGTACAGTCCGGAGGGTCCCGGTTTTCAGCCATCAGGGAAAGTTGCTAAGAATTTTCCGACAGGGGGCTGTGTACAACTCAGGTTGCAGGGGGGTGTTCGGCTTATCCACGGTACTCGGTACGATGCAGAATCATGCGAAGTACCATCCCCATGTACCACAGTACTCCCGGAGTACTCCCGTCGCCGAATTTAATGTTTAACTTTGACAGTACGGAGCGCCAGATGTCCGACGACTCGAATTTAGTACTAAAAAACGTTTCATTACAGACCGAGTCGCCACGGATAGTACTCGCCAGCCAGTCTTCCGCCCGTCGCATGCTGCTGGAATCGGCGGGGCTGGTCATTTCCTGCCGGCCGGCCGCGATTGACGAGGGGATCATCAAGCAGCGTTGCCGGGCATCAGGATGTGATGCCGATGCAGCCGCCATGGAACTGGCATGGGCAAAGGCGGCACGAATCGTGGACGGAGACGCGATCGTCATCGGCGCGGACCAGATTCTGTCATGCGATGGGGGATGGTTTGACAAGCCTGCCGATATCGCGTCCGCGCGTGCGCAGCTGACGCGCCTGCGCGGACGCGGGCACGTGCTGCATACGGCGGTTGCGGTGATGCGCGACGGCAGGCGCCTGTGGCATCACCTTGCGCGCCCGCGCCTGTGGATGCGTGAGTTCAGCGATGATTTCCTTGACCGTTACCTCCATCTGGAAGGTGATCGTGTCCTGTCTTCGGTCGGGGCCTACCGGCTGGAGGGGCCAGGGCTGCATCTTTTCGACCGCATGGAGGGGGACCATGATGCCATCCTTGGCCTGCCACGCATGGCATTGCTGGAATTCCTGCGCCAGCAGGGGATCGTAAGGACATGAAATAGGGGGTTGCAAAGCCTGGGGCTACTCGCTATACCCCGGCAGGCAAACGGGTCGAGCCCATACGACCCGGTCAGAAGTGTGGGGCCATAGCTCAGTTGGGAGAGCGCCTGAATGGCATTCAGGAGGTCGTGAGTTCGATTCTCATTGGCTCCACCATCCTTATCTTCCCTAAATATCGTTCTGATTTTGCTTGCCTGTATTCAAGGTGAGTTGTTTCTGCTTGGTCATTTGCACCCTGTATGGGCGGCCCCGGCTTTTCCAAGCATGAAACATGCGAACGCGATGACATGGAGGCTTGCGGGTGTTGAGGCATAACGCTCGTAATCCCTGACGAGCCTGCGGCATCGTGTTGCCCATGCGAAAGATCACTCGACACTTTATCGGCGTGGCAGCAGGATGAAGCCACGTTTGGCTTCGGGCAATCTAATGATTTCAAGGGCTGTTCCCTGAGCCCGTGCAGCCTCGGCCTGCTTTTCACCTGTATAACCCTGGTCGGCATAAGCCAGTTCAACGCCCTCGTCCGTTGTGTCCTGAATGGCGGCAGCAAGGCGTCCTACCTTGGCGCGATCATCCATCCCGACTGGCTGGTGTGACATGCAGGGCCAGCAGGTGCCCCAGCGTGTCCACAGCCATGTGCGGCTTTTGCATTTGCCCCCATCATATCCGGTGTGTGGTCCGCTTTCCGGTGTTGAGCGCAAGGTCCGGCTGTCGAGAATGGCTGACGTTGGCTCCGCCCTGCGGCCAGAAGCGATATGCAGCATGGCATGTAGATCAGACATTAGAGCTTCAAAGCAGCCCACCTCCATCCAGCGACGGGATTGCTGGTAGACTGCCGGCCATGGCGGAAGGTCGTTCGGGCACGCCACGCAATTCCGTGGCGGATCACGTAGCGCAACCCATTGAACAGTTGGCACAATGCGTGATGCCGTTGTTCCGCATCCTCGCGCATCAGGATCAGATACGGGACAGCCAGAGACCGATATATCAGAGGGATACGGTTTGCGTGCAGGTGTCATCCCTCATTACGGCCCAACCAGGCACGAAAGTACATAACCCCCTCTGGTCCGAGGTTGGGAGCGTTGCATCAATGCGCCAAAAGCCATAAATTTTTATCATCAATGGGTGCCAATCTCACCCGCAGGAACACTCTCCCGTAATTTTCCAGATCGATGCTGAGACGCAGTTGGACAATGCATGGGAGCATTTCTACATGTTGTCGCCTACAGAAAATTATGCAAAAAGAAAACCACACACATATATATTCTTTAAATAAGCATGTTCGTAAATGGTATCGGAAAATGACAGATAAAGTAAACATAACATGCAATTATGTAATCCCAAAAGTTGATGTGGGAATGTCTAGTGGCGATGTTCTGTACACGCATTATCTATCCAAGGCTCTAAAAGAATTTTTCGATACTGAAAATGTAAGTGCATTTTATAGTACGGTTCCTTTACCAATACTAACGGGTCCTCAGGGAACGAAATACAATTTCAATTATGTTTCCATCGATGGATGCACGCGGATTGATTTTTCAAAAGGTATAAACAAAGATAATACTATAATATTGTGCTGTATGCATGCCATAACGACATTTTGTGATCAAATCGTATGGGATGCAGCACACAGTATACCTGTTGGTGGAAAACTCATAATTATAGAGCCTACTTCTCCAGATAGTATATTACGCAGGGAATATTTTTCCCGGTGCATGTCCGTTTCCATAACCACCCGCAACGGTCTGACCATCGAGGAATGGAGTAAAACCGAAGCGCTGCCTTCCGAAAAAGATGGAGGTCTGAAAAAGTGGTCTTTCTGCGTCCCGATGCAAAAGTGTTCTTATGATTCTGTGAATGTTATATTACAGAATATCAAGTTGTTAAATCTGGATGAATTTGAACTTCTGATAGGTTGCTCTGAAAAATCGGAACCATTTCCAGATCCACGGGTGAAAATTGTAACTGTTGGTAAAGAAAATCAGAGTCTGACACAAAAGAAAAACTTTTTGGCCAATATTTCAAGATATGAAAATCTGTGTATATTTCATGATCGCGTTGTCATACCTATAAATTTCAAAGAAGCCATCGAAAATTTCGGTGACTGTTTTGGTATAGCCTCTTTTCAATCTATATATATCGACTGGAATTCAGGCCGGGTTGAACGATATTCTGATTTCCATGTCGCGCATGAAGATGGGCACCATATTTTATCTGCAGAAGTTTTCGGAGAAACGGACAAGCGTGCCGTACTCTATACACAAAATGTCCCCATCAGATTGCGCTGGCGCATGGCTACGTCTGAAGCCCACCCTGGAGAAGCATCTGAGAATACCTATCTGACAGGGACGATGTATCTAACGAAACGTTCCATATGGAGTATGGTGAAACAGGACCCAAAAATAAATTGGGATGAACAGGAAGACGTTGAATTTGGTTTTCACGCCCTGCTCCACTTTGGCATTCCAAGCAGAATCAATCCTTATGGGATCACTATTTCTCGTAGAGCCAGACATATCATGATCGGACTGAAATATATGTCTGATCGATATGAAAAAAATCCAAAAGAAAGTGTCGCGATCCCGCCGATTCTGAAAACCGTGAATCGACCGGCATCCAAGAATGAGGAACTGGAAATACGAAAAAAGGCCTGGACCCTAACCGAAAAATATGCCGTCAGGTCTGATGCACTCAGGGTCAGAGTATTTACAGATCCTATATCTTCCCAAAACAATTGGACCTTATACTGGGTATCAATACTTTATAGTATGGTCATCCCTCGGGATCTTCATTCTATAAAAGAATTTTTGATAGATTTTTCAAAAGCCATGTTCGGAAGTCCATATGACAAGGGAACATTACTTTATCTATCAGAAGAAATATTGGAAGGGAAATTTTTTGTCGATGCTGTTATTGAAAACGGTTATTTCACACAATCTATAAGAAACGTTGATGTTATACATGCAACGGAAACCCCATCAGATAGCATTATGATAGATTATATTACAAATCAGATATGGAGAGCGCCTAAATATTACCGACTTCCGGAAACTTATGCCGAATTACAAAAAATGGTCATTTGCGCGCTTTCTGCCCTTCCTGACCAGGATATTGAAGGCATCTCAACTGCCAAGAATGAGGCTATAAAATCTGGTTATGTTGCGAATATATCGAGCACTACTTTAGCGAAAAAATCGGAATAAGGATTCCTAACGGGTGCGCTCAGTGATTCATGGAAGACCAGTTGTAGTCTTGTATTGCAGGTCTGATCGGATCTGGTGACTGCAAGAGCGTGCAGCTTATGGCTGCACGCAGTGGCGATATCCCTTATGACCTGCTGCATCATTTCGTCAGTGCCGGTGTGTGGGACAATGCGTCACTTGAGGCTGCTCTGTGGCGCCCCAATATGCTTCGACCCTGGGCAAGAAAGCGAATTATCAGACACTGGCATCAGTGACACTGGCTTCGCGTGAAGTGTCACTGATGATGTCACGTCGTGTGTTCCTGTCCGATATCTGGACAGCAGATCCGGCACGCCTGAAACGGGTCGGCGTTCCACTGGAATATCAGGGCTCCCGTACCAAACCGGAGATGGCTATCGATGAGGTCGATCGCCTATGTGCCGCAGGTGTCTGTTCTGGCGGATGCAGGTTTGGTCTGCCTGCTCCGTCCCGTCAGGCCCTGCGCGCGCGAAACCTGCGCTGGGCAGTCGGAATGCCGCGTCATCAGAAAGTCTATCTAGCAGATATGGAACTGGTGTTTTCGGTCAGGAAACACGGGCCATCGCACATGCATGCATCCGATACCGGATCAGCACTCTGTTCCCGTCCATAAGATACTGAAAACTGCGGCATGGTGCAGGGGAAGCTGGCGTCGAGGAACCAGAGGCGGGTCTGGCAGCCCGCTTTGCAGCCATATGGATCCGCGTTGCAGATGGTCCAGCCCAGCGTATCGGTAGGCCGGACGGCCCGGCATATGCTCGGGGAGGAAGCCCGGCTGATTGGCGAGCATCCGTTCCACCGGAGACAGGCTACTGGCTGCTGCGATCAAGGCCCGATGGGTCTGCGAACAGGCGCATCAGCAACTCAGGGAAGAACTGGGCCTCGATCACTTTGAGGGGCGATCATGGACAGGCCTGCACCGGCACGCACTGATGTCCATGGTGGCCTGCGCCTTTCTCCAGTCCCGGCGCCTCATGGCGGTAGGAGGACGGAAAAGAAAGAGTCACCGGCTCACCTCCACAGTCCAGTCTGCTAGCAATACGACACGCCATTCCTGATAGCATCCTGTAACCACCTACAGGGTAATGCCTGTCTTGTGGAAACCTTCTACTCCAGACCTCAAAACGCATCCTGCCAAAGTAGTGCCGAGGTTCTCGGCCCTAAAGCCGAGAGTTTCCTTTTCCGTCTTACGAAAGTTAATTAATGCGATTACGCGGATGATCCCAGCCCAGACGTTTCTGGCGTACCAATCCATAAATCATATCTTCCAGTCCCTTTGCAATCTGCTGCCAGTCATGAGCCAACAGCCATTCATGCATTGAGACCTGTACAGCGTGCCGTTTTTCTGGACTTTCCAGTAACGGAGCAATTGTTTCTACCAATGTATCCGGATCGTTATTATCAGCAAACGCAATGGCCCCCTCCAGTTCACGGAAGATATTGACCCGAGTGGCGACAAGCGGAACCATGCTGGCCAGGGCTGTCCGTATTGCACCACTGGCGGAATCATTACTGTCGTCATAAGGCAGGACAATCAGGTCACAGCCCTTTAGTAGCTCTTCAATTTTCGACAAAGGCAAAAAGTCGAGATGCCATTCAATGGCATCCTTAAGCCCGTGTTTGTTCGCTAGCGCACGGCAATGTTCAATGCACTGATCGCTTGCACCATCCGGAAAGCGTGCATTAAGTAGTCTCAGTTTTATGTTGGGCCATTTACGCCGCAACTTTGCAACCGTCAGAATCAATTTATCAATTCCTTTATGACGGAAGAAGAAACCATGACAGCCAATTACAGGCGCATCCTGTGGGCCCAGTGTACGAGGCGTGGGTATATGCTGGGGCGCAAAGGCACCGTGCGGGAACAGGCCAATATTGTTTTGCAGACCCAGACTCACCAGATAGTTTAGATCGTCAATATTATGGACAAGAACACGCGACATTTTTGCAAGTCCTGCCACGGTCATTGAGATGTCTTCTTCAGACATATGCCGCATGTTACGTGGACTATGAAGAATGACTATCGTCACCATGTCGGACAGGTCAGTATGATTTCCAATCCTTGCCAACTGGTTCCATGGAATTGGTCCATCCTGATGCTGGATAACAAGGGCTTCCTTATTCTGTGCTTTTGCTGCTGCGACAATTTCATTGGCAGTATCACCGATACGGTGCCATGCAGGTATGAAGCTGACAGATTCGGTGCTTATTTTTTCATCAGGTTCTGAATTATAATCCGAGAAAACAGTAATATGTTCCCTCTGCTCATTACTGATGTGCTGTATCAGGTAATTCGAATATTCAGCGATTCCACACTGAATTTTCCATGTACTGACCCACCCTATTTCAGGTATGGCCAGATTCTGGGGCTGGAGTAGATCATGCACCATGCCGTTTAAACGTCTTACCCAGGCAGCGTTGTCATTTTCAATATTTGCTGCCGTCAGTGCATTCTGTCGACGTTCTTCGATCAGCTGGACATTCGCAGGATCAATACACTCCCGCAATGCGGTTACCAGATCATCTACATCGGGTTCGACCCATAGGGAATGACTACCCGTGACGTGACTATTGGAACGTGCAAACTTAAAATCGATCAGTCTTGCCTGTCGGGGGCCACAGAAGTCCCGCTGTCCTCCATACCCGGTTACGATCAGGGGCAAGCCAGCGATCATTGCTTCCAGAGCGACCAGATTATACCCTTCACCCCGCGAAGGCAGAACCATCACATCTGCCGTTTTATAGAGTTCGAGAATCTCCCGACGCTCTACATCCCGATTGATGATATGGACGGGCGCCATGTCAGCGTACTGCTTGCGCAAGGCAGCGAGTTGCTGTTCCACGTCATTATGCGGGTTCGGAAATGTTTTGATGGTCAGTTCGACATTGTCGCGTTTGGTAAAGGCCTGCGCCCATGCAGCCAGGAGGACATCAACCCCCTTACGCGGAAAGCACGAAGAAATATGGAGAAAACGCTGGAGCGGCCTCTGGACCGGCTGCCGGGTCCGTGCCAGTGCCCGCATAGAGGCCAGTTCTACCGGCTGGCCGATCGTAGCGATCGGCAGGCGACAGCCAGACAGGCTAAGGGCATCCGTTACGCACTGGGCCGGCGCAATAATCGCATCAAAGCCATTGGTAAGGGTCTGTACAAGATCCTTTGGAACCCGTGTTTCTTCCCATGCGAACAGGGAAAGCGCCAGCCTCGAGTAGGATTTGGGCGGCATGACCGGCCAGTGCTGACTGATGATGACCTCATGGTCTGGATTGGGACGGGGCCTTGAACACAGTTCGCCCATCAGCGGCCTTTCATCCGCCGGCACCCCATCAATGGATGTAATGGGATGTGTCTCGATCGGGAGGAAATGCGTCTGTCCCGGGTATGACTGCTCCAGCGAGGTCGCTACCGCACGATTGATGATCGCAAGGCTGTAGTTTCCAAGTATATGCCCCATGACAGTATACTGCACTAAGAAATCGACATTCCCTGCTACTACAACGTGATTCTCCAGGTCCAGAATCGCGTTGTTCAGTGATTTCGGTGCATTTTCAATAATAAGATCATCATTTGAACTGGGTACCACGAATTCGGTCGGACAGCCGTCAAGTGAAAAAATACTGACAGCTATTTCCAGAGAAGGCAGATCGCTCAGCAAATCAGTCAGTTGCGTTTCTGACACATTCCGGTCTTGCGCCTTGCGTGGAACAACCAGATGACTGGACAGGTCGAAAGGAACCTGATTGGCCCAGTTAATGATGATTTCCGCCAGTTGTTTTTCACATGCTCCCCACGCCGCGAATTTACCTGCGGCAAAATAGAGGAGACTGGCACCGTATGCCTGCGCTTCCTGCCAGGCCTGAACTGTATCCGACTGGATAGGTGAGTACAGGAAATCCAGTCCGACAATGCGGTCGCCCGGCCTTATGCTCAGAACTTCATCCGACAGGTGCAGATTTTTGAGGTTGGCAACTTTACCCATAAATTCATTGGCACTAATGAATTTATTGCCAGAGCTGTAAACTGCCCGGACTTTTTTTCCACTATAACTGAGTAAGGAAAGAAGTTGTTGCCGTGCAGTGAAATCAAGGCGTCGGATAGAGTCTGATTTTACGTAGGCCGTAATATCAATGAATATGCCGGGTTCCCGGTCCAGAGACATATTGTGCTTCAGAGCACGGGAAACATTTCCCAAATCGTTCGAATCCGCACGTTTGGAGCGGACACTTCCGGGCAGGTGTTTTCCTACATATAAAAGCTGTGAAGTTTTTCTATTAGCGAGCGTTTCCACCGCTTCCATGATCGCGCGCACCCATACCGTAACTGATTTGGTAGAGGTGAGAGTCACCATGTCTGGCGCTCGCGTACGATTCTTACGTAATTTCAGGAGTATTTCAGAAATTTTCTGGGGAAGGTCAGGGTTGATATCGGCATCGGGCACAACGGTTTTGTGCAGGTCTTCGACATCATTGATGCAGCGTGCGACAATATCCGCAGGTACGTCGGAATCCAGTAGAATCAGATTCGAAGCCGATACAATACCACGGTAATATGATTCCAGCGGCCCGCTGAAATAGTGAATATTGCCCTGCAAACGCAGAACCTGTCCGGCCTGCGGGTCGGTAATGTCCATGTCTTCCCCGATGACATGTATCATCATGTGTACATCGGTTGCTGCGGATGCCGCAGTCCGGAAGGCTTGCAAGAGTGGACCAACCCTGTCTCTATGCGATGCAATCGCAACGATCAGCGCACTCTGTTCAGAAACACCCATGAACGCGCGATAATCTTTCGCAGCATAGACATCACCAGCCATAGGCAGGAGAGGCAGTGAATCGCGCCCTTCCCGTAACGTAAGCAGAGCAATCCGGGACAGGCTTGCTTCCGCCAGATCATTCCATTGGCTGGTACCGAACAGATCGGGCGTAGCCAGAATGAGATCTGCCAGGCCCGGATTTGTCATGATCTGCTGCTGTGATGTGGACAGCAGCCCCTCAGCTTTGGACTTGTCATCAAACTGCAGGGGCTTCAGCAATAGGCAGATGCCTGGATACAATGTTATGACTGGCAAAAGCTCGGGAAGAGAACGGTAGTCCCCGGCATAGATGACCTGATCAAACTGGGAAACTTCCCACGACAGCCGACCAAATTCGCGATATTCAACCAGTGCGCCGATCCACTGATCGAGTTGCCCGCTTTTGGGGTGACAAAACAATGTTACATCACATTTTGTGGCAAGAGTAGTCACCAGTCCAGCGATACGTCCTGCCACGAAACTGTCCGTATCTATCTGCGTACATACAAATGCTATACGGGGTCGCTCCATCGCCGTTTTTTTGACGACAGGTTTTACTTTATGTTCGGCATGTATTTTTTCAAATGCATTGAGAATGATCTGTGCGGCGCGTGTCCACGTAAATGTCTTTGCCCGTTCAATACCGAAGGTGCGTAATTCTTCCTGCAGTGCGGGATTGGTCAGGATACGCTGCATCGCCTGCCCGAACACGGGCGGAGATGACGGATCAACCATCATGTCAGGCCGCCCGACCACTTCGGGAAGGGAAGTCGTGTTCGCAACAATGACGGGGGCGCCACAGGCCATGGCCTCAAGTGGTGGCAGACCAAATCCTTCGCTCCACGCAGGAAACGCGAAGAGGGCACATTCCGCGTACAGGGCGATAAGATCCGCGTCCGGGACAAAACCCGTCAGTACGAGCGTATCGGGCGCAAGGCCTTCCGCTTGTGCAAGTTTATTCAAATAATTGCGGGCATAGTCATCCATCTTGCCGACAATGACAAGCTGGTGGCTCTTTCTGACCTGCGGTTCCATGCTACCAAATGCCGCAATCAGTCCCTCAAGGTTCTTGCGGGCTTCTAGCGGACTGGTATTGAGGACAAACGGTCGTGAAATTCCTAGGCGCGTGAATAGTTTCTTGCGGTCGATATCGTTAATAGACGCGGGCTTAAACCCGCGATCAATACCATTATATGCTACAATGACTTTCTGCGGATCAACCGCCAGATACTGTTTTACTTCGTTTGCCACAAAAGAAGATATGGCAATGAGCAGATCGGCCTGTCTTGCATTGTGCATACGACGAAGATAGGCTTCCCGATCCTTCTGGGCTGGAAGATAAAGTTGAGGATCTTCCAGCGGGATCAGGTCATGCACGGTAGCCGCGACAGGATAGGGGGCCGGATCCAGGGAAACGACCACGTTGTCCCACAGCCCTTCAAAAGGACTGGGAATAAACACCATGTCAGGTTCCAGATGAGCTATATAGGCAGAACGGAGGACTTCTGCCGCCCGTGTACGCCATGCACTTTCCGGATCAGTGGTGGCCAGATGATCAGGCGGCAGGCAGCAGACGTGAATGGAATCCTGCGAAATGAAATCAGCAAGTTCGTTTCGGACATATTCAACTGATCCGGGGAAACGGTCGGTCAGGAAAATCAGAAACTCATGCTCCTTGCCAACAGCAATCATTTCCTTGGTCAGGCTCATGGCATAACGGCCTATGCCACGGTGACGACTACCATTCTGGCAAGATTGCAAATCAACGACGATACGCATGGAAACCATTATTCCTTATATGCCAGAGAACCAGCGAGAAACTTGAAAATAGCGCTTTGCTCTCGATCCAGACCAGATACCTCAGAAAGCTGCCGTCCCCTGTTTTCGTTGGATACAGGCACGGTTCCGTCATGCTGTGATGGATCCACACGAAGATACATCCCCGACAGTTCAGCTATCTGGCCATCTTCCAAATCACCGCTGATTGCGCGTATTTCCTGTACTGCTGCTGGCAGTCCTGGCCTGAGCCGCCATGCTGCCAGATATGCCCCCAAGGCAGAGTCGATACGTCCCAGATGCTTCAGCGCAGCCCCGAGATAAATATAGATATCAGGATCGCGAGGCGTCAGAAGCAGGGCGCGCCTGTAGCAGTCAACGGCCTCTTCCGCCTTGCCCTGTTCCCGAAGCGCGTGACCGCACTGGACAAGGCATCTGACCTGATCCGGATCCTGTTTCAGGATTTTCCTATAATTTTCCTCTGCCTGCGGCCACGCCATTCTGCGAGCGGCCGCGCGGGCCTGTTTCAATGGCAGAGCCGTACGCAGACGGGTCAGCAGGTTGAATGGTTTCTTTTTGGCATCCCCGCCAGCCAAACCACCGCGCAGGTGGTACGCATCGAGTGCAGCATCATCATTGACGCCAACACTACTGAGTTCATCACGTATGTCACTCAGCTTGCTGTCTATCGCCAGGGCGCGGGCAAAATAGGTTGCCGCTTCCTGCCTGTGTCCCCGGATTTTCAAAAAAATCCCGACCTGTCTTTGAGCATCCACGTTATATGGATGGGCATTCGCCGCGCGTAGATAAACTTCCAGCGCCTTGTCGAGCTGTCCATCTTCTTTCAGGGCATGTCCGAACTGGATCAAGTCCTTTACGGAAGGGTGGCGTTGCGCGCAGAGCTTGCTGTACCAGTTGGCGGCCTGTCCCCACTGCTTGCTCCGTGCAGCACTCCGTGCTTTGGATCGTAATTTATGATTTTGGAACATATTCATTCGAGATTCGCATAAACCAAGCAGAAGGAAATACGTAATACGATGATTTATCGCATGCTATTTTAGAAGAAGGAAGAGGCAATAAGGCCTATTGGGAATTATCATGAATTAATGATCGCGGTTGAAAGATGGATCATGGCTGCGAATGATCTGTCTGTCCTGTCGCTTCGTATGGCGTTCATCTGCATCTCCTTGAGAGATGGCCCCCGTTTTTCGGACAGGGCGATAAGCTATAATCCGGTCGACGCGCAGTTCCTGGAAACACCGTATTACGGGTCCCCCGTCAGATGATCCGGCATCTTCGTCGTCTTGGCCACGATGTCGGCTGCAGGCGGGCTCACCGGTTCGTGGCGAGAATGGGCTTGCGGGCGCGATCTCCCAGAAGCCACGCATGACCACCGCGCCGTGTGGCCAGACGTCTTCGGACAAAAGGGATCAGGATTTCTTCTGCTGTATCACGAGCAGTGTATGGAACGTCCGGTCAATAAAGGTACTGGTAATGCCATAATTGGTGTGATGGTCACGGTAATGATGGTTGATGTGATGGATTTTCAGCCGACGTAGCAATGGCCCACGCATCGGGAACTGATGGCAGGAATAGTGGATCACATCATAAAACACGTAACCGCCAAAGAAACCGGCGGCCAGGCTTCCGCCCCGACCTGATCCAAGCATGAAAACGCCCACGCCCCAGATGATCCCCGCCAGCGGGATCGTCACGCTGAGCGGCATGAGGTTCCGCAGGGGATGGTTCGGCTGTTCGTGGTGGTTTCCATGCAGCAGATAGACCAGCGACTGCACGGCCACATAACGTGCCTGCAGATGGAACAGGAAGCGGTGCAGCAGATATTCGGTGGGGAACCAGACCGCAAACCCGATAGCCGTCCACAGGATGAACCCCATGACGGAAGAGGAACGCCATGCGCCATAGGCCAGCGCCATGGCAAGAAGCGGCAACCAGACGCACAGGAACACGCGAAAGGACAGGAGGGTCAGGCGTTCAAGCATGGAATTCCTGAATAGCCGTACCGGTTCCTCCATCTTCTGCCTGTCGTTACCCTGCATGCTGGCTACCCTCGCAAAACCGATCTGGAACATAAGCAGAAAATCGTCCGTCGTACGTACCAGCCTGCCCTGACCTCATACTGCCCGATTATTCCAGAAAACCCAGGCTACCCTTGGGGAAGGAATTCCTCCTCATCAGACATCCTCATTATATATGCCTGATCGCCTGAGATACGAGGCACATGGGACAGGATCAAGATTATTCGTACCCATGGCCGGATAATATGTTCCATCCACCGTTTCCTGAAGCAGCCTTCGTATCACACGTATCCCTGCATGCTTCGAGGCATGACTGTCCCCAACGTCTCCCAAGCACCAATATGACAGGTCCTGGAATTGCTTCAATCCACAGAACTTTAAACTTTTACAACAAAATCATACCGTTAAACGATCATACACATCCAGAACGGCATTCCCGCATCCACGTATGGCGGACCCATCCATGCAGGGAACGGCCCCCATAGCGGAACCCGGTGGTTTCCCTGTTTTCAACCTTCATCAACCGTCATGGTTCTGGCAATGCACGGTCACAAATCTTTTCTCTTCGTAATTCGTCCAGAACCGCCATAACCGGCGCCGGATTGTCCCTGACAGGCAATGACCAGGCGACCGGGCCCTGACCGGATCAAGGGGTAGAGGACGAGATTGTCGAAAAAAGGGCATTCATGCCTTTCATGGCCCCCCTGAACCAATGTCCCCACACCGGATCACTGCATGCTTCTACCAGCCGACATACCAGGTGCGATCAGCGTATTGATCAGATTGAACACCTTGGAAATCTTGTTGGTTTTTGCGTTCGCGATATAAATCGTATCCTTGTTTTTCATGATGAAATGCTGGGCAAGGAAAAAGCTTACCGGGTTCATCATGTCAATCTGGTAAATGATGGGGATAAGCGGCTTCTGGGGATCCACCGGCAGCCCCAGACGCTCGGCGATCTGGGGACTTTCATAGCGGAAGACAAACACCGCATTCGGATCCGCGCGGGCGTCCTGTGGCCCCCCGACCTTTGCCAGCGCTTCCGCCAGGGTAACGCTGGACTTCGTGAACGGCGTTTCCGTCGGCTTTCCGACCGCGCCAAATACGGTGAATGTCCGGGGTTCGTAAATCAGCTGAAGCCGGTCGCCCGCTTCCATCAGGATATTCTGTTCGGGATTGTCCTCGATCAGCTTCAGCGAACCTTCCGCGATCTGGTTATGCCGCGTCAGCTGGACCGTCGTGTCTTCCGGCTGATGCAGTCCTCCCCCCACCAGTGCCACGACATCCACCAGGCGTTCCTGATGCAGTGTCAGCGGAAGACGGCCGGGTTTGGCGACATCGCCATATACGATGATGGAATTCGTCAGGTTCTTCGAAATCAGCACCATTACCTGCGGCGACTGGGACTTCCCTTTCAGGGCGGCGCGTATCCTGTCCGCGATTTCATCCGATGTCAGTCCGCTTACCTGAAGATGTCCGGCATACGGCATATCGATCGTGCCATCCCCATTCACGAGGATGGACGAGAATGTGCTTCTTCTGGCGATACCGGGGACCGGATTGGTGCTGGAGGACGAGAGATACAGGCTGTTGCCCATTTCATACACGTCGATATCAAGCATGTCCCCCGGACCGGCGCGATCACTGTTGTAATGCGCCATGGCGGACGACTGCTCGATATTGGAGAACAGGGGCGGCGCCTCGCTGTTGAGCAGCGTGATCAGGTCCGGGCTGACCTGCACGATTCCATAACCGATGGTATTTTTCTTTGGATTGGACTGGGCGCTTTTGACGCCGGATTCCGTAGGGCCGCTGTCAGGAAGTGTATCGCACCCTGCCAGAAGGACCATCGGCAGAAGCCCCGCGACCACTGCCCTTTTCCATCCTGAAAGAATTTTCTGCGTGAAGAGCGCGTTCGTCCATACCCTAGATCGCATGTTCACGCATCCCGGTAATAAGCAGCCGACCGATCATGAAGGTCAGGCCCGAACCAACGAACACAGCCAGAGTCATAAGGAAAATACGGGGATAGGTCGCCATTCCCGGCAGGTTCGGCTCCACCACGCGTACGACATATACCTGCTGCTGACGGGCTGCCGAGCGCGCTGTTTCCAGTTCCGACGCCGATGTCATATAGGCTTCCTGGGCAAACTCACGATCCAGCATCAGTTCGTCATAATCTGCGATATTGGCGTAGACACCCTTTGTCTTCTGGGTCAAGCGACGCTGGGCCTCGATCTCCTCGTTAAGGGCCTTGATACGCTGCTTGATCGTCAGGACCTGGGGGCTTGAGGCATTGAGGTTACGCAGCATCTGGGCAAGCTGGGTATCCGACTGCGCCAGTTCTGTCTCCAGCTGACCGATCAGGCTGATTCCGACGACACTGGATTTCGTAGGATCAATATCACCCGACCTCTGGCGGAATGCCGTCATGCGGTGCTGGACGTCCTTGACACGTTTTTCCGCGATGGCGACTTCCTCATCCGCAGCCTTGATGGTATTTTCAGACACCAACCTGTTGAATTCATTGATACGTTCTTCGCCAAGCTTCAGAAGTTCATCCGCGATCCGCTTGGCGTCCTCCGGACGGAAGGCCCGTACGTCCAGGGTGGTGACACCCGTGTCTTCATGGAATACGACGTCAATATGATTCAGGTAGTACCACAGCAGGCGTTCAGGCGTCGGATGCGCGTAGAACAGTCGTGACAGGATATCTATGTCCGGATGACGGTACATCGCCACCAGGTTGAGCCGCTGCTGCAGGGAATCCACGGCGTCGTGCGATTTGAGGTACGTATTGACGGCGAAATTTTCCGCAAGGCCCGCCCCACCACTACCGGCAGCCATGGCCATGCCGGTGGTCGCCCCCATCATCGAGGTGCTTGAACTGCTTGAGCGGGGGGCGGGACGGCTGTCCTTGACCACGAACGCGGCCTCGGACTCATACTGTCCGCTTGCAATCAACGTATAATACACAAGAGCCAGGAACGTAGGCAGAACCACGACGATAAGAACAGGCGCATGTCGCCGCAAAAATGCCGCTATGCCAGAATGCGTATCAGCGTTGATCATACTATCTCTTATCTTGGAGTGGCACGGCCATATAACATATCGATCCGAATGTGGCTATTTCAGCCCAGATGGACGTCCTTGCGGATTTTCCTGATGCTTATCAGTCCGATATAGGTCAATACCAGACACCAGCCAATCGCATAGACGGGATAGGTATAATCGCTCGTATAGAAGCCGAACTGTCCTTCACGGATGAATTCGAACATCTCCGTCGTTGGGAAGCATGAGAAATACCATCTGATGGGATCTGGCATTGTCTGTTGCAATGTGAATGCTCCGGATATCGGCATGCTCAGATACATCGCAGGATGGGCAAGTCGTTCGATCACTGAAGACTTTTCACTATATGCCGCAAGAATCATGGACAGCGCGAACGCAAACCATGTCAACAGCGCCAGTCCACAAATCATCAACAGGGGGCGCTGCGGCAGGAAACCGACCGATAACGACTGCATCAGGAGTGAGAGGAAAATCACCGCGAGAATGGTGGAAGCCGCTTCCAGAATGGCACGGGAAACGAGGATATCAAAAATCGTGACTATTCTATGATAGAGCAGCGTACGATTGGCATCGATCGCCCCACTGGAACGATTGACCACCGAACGGAACAGGCAAAAAAATGTGTAGCCCGACACGATGAAAGATCCGACCGGCATACCGACATGCGCAAACGGGCCATCGACAAAATGAATCATTGTAACGCCGATCGTGAGCAGGGAAGGCTCTATCATAACCCACAGAAAACCTATGTTATCACGACCAAAACGCGTATGCAGCTCTCGGATGATAAGAGCGCCAATGACATGCCACTGAGTACTGAAACCGTTTTTAAGAAGTTCGAATTCAGAATACCTCTGTCTCTTTGCCTGCGCCATATCTTTGCTAATCCACTAGCAGTTGGATACCCGCAAGCGAATTACTTACTGGGCATTTCTTGCCGGTCTCCATGAATTGGCCCTGTAGTCATATTAGGACAATGAACAAAATAAGCCGGAGCTTCCTTTACCCCACCTGTTCCTCCTTGTCGAGACGGAAGCGATCCGCCCCGTCATCATCAGACTGGTACCCCAATCTTTCGCCATTTTCATGTTATGAAACGTTACTGAAACCTGATCGGCAGGGCAGGAACATGCATAAACCATATCACGTACACGTAGCCCTCCGCGGCAGGCCCTGCACCGGGCCGCAGGTTTGCAGAAACATATCAGGATAACTGGTAAAAAAAGCCCCGGATGGGACTTATGCTATGCGGATACACACTCAATACATATGAGAGAAGAGATACGCACCACCCTGCTGT
Organism: Novacetimonas pomaceti; assembly: GCF_003207955.1. Lineage (NCBI taxonomy): Bacteria > Pseudomonadati > Pseudomonadota > Alphaproteobacteria > Acetobacterales > Acetobacteraceae > Novacetimonas > Novacetimonas pomaceti. Next base: position 9,284 of record NZ_NOXG01000021.1, on the reverse strand, counting down.
TGCAGATGGTGTGTTTTATGATGCGGATTTAAGTCCAAATTATGGCACGACATGGGCGGGAGACGATTCAGCTCCTCAAAAACGCCCTTCATACCGCTTCACCCATCGGGGGGAATCCCGATGGGCTTTGACAGATATCACTCAGACCCGGGCATAATCGTCTTCGATACGCACGATGTCATCTTCCCCCAGATAGGGGCCTGACTGCACCTCGATCAGGGTCAGGGGAATGCGTCCGGGATTCAGGAGGCGATGGACAGAACCCAGCGGCAGGTAGATGCTTTCGTTTTCACGAACCATATGCTCTTCATTGTCACGCGTGACAATGGCCGTGCCTTCCACCACCACCCAATGTTCCGCACGGTGGAAATGCTTCTGGAGCGACAGCTTGCGACCCGGGTCAACCACGATCCGCTTCACCTGGAAACGATCCCCTTTGGTCAGACCCTCGTAAAAGCCCCATGGACGATAGTTGCGGTTGTGGGTCCTCGCTTCGGGACGGCCCGCCGCCTCGAGCCGGGACACGACCTGCTTCACGTCCTGTGCATGATCGCGGTGTGACACCAGCACCGCATCCTGCGTCACGACGACAATCAGGTCGTCCACGCCGCTGACCGCGGCGACAATTCCGTCCGATCGCACATAACAGTTGCGGCTGTGGGATAGGAAGACATCGCCACTGGCGACATTGCCGTCCTCATCCTTTTCACTCAGTTCCCACAGCGCATCCCAGCTGCCAACGTCGGACCAGCCCAGATCGGCAGGCACGACGGCGGCATGCTGCGTTCGTTCCGCCACGGCATAATCGATCGATATGTCGGGGGATTCAGAAAAATATGTCGGATTAAGGCGGATAAAGTCCACATCCCTTGTCTGTTCCTTGACGGACTGGCGCACGGCCGCAAGCACATCCGGGGCATACTGCTCCAGTTCTTCAAGGATCGTGCTGGCACGGAACAGGAACATGCCGGAATTCCACAGATATTCCCGGGTGCCAAGCATTTCCTCGGCACGGGCGGCATCGGGCTTCTCTATGAAGGACGAAACCTGATAGACGCCCCCTATGTCCGCGAGTTGCGGCCCGAGCCGGATATAGCCGTATCCGGTATCCGGCCGCGTCGGGGTCATGCCAAAAGTGACAATATGCCCTTCACGCGCGGCCTGCACGCCGCGCCCCAGAACGTCCTTGAGGTTCTCCGGCTTGCTGATGGCGGCGTCGGCGGCCATGATCCACAGAACGGCATTGGGGTCGGTTTCCGCGACCAGCAGGGCGGCGGCGGCAATCGCCGGCGCCGAGTTTCGTCCCATCGGTTCCAGGACGATACGGGCGTCGGTAATTCCGACCTCGCGCAGCTGCTCGGCAATGATGAAGCGATGTTCCTGGTTGCACACGACGATCGGCGCGCCAACCGCGCACGAGATGCCGCGCAGCGCCGTTTCCTGAAGCAGCGTCTGCTGCGACAGCAGGGGCCAGAACTGTTTGGGAAAGCTTTTCCGCGAAACCGGCCACAGGCGGCTGCCGGATCCGCCAGATAAGATAACAGGTATGACAGAGTTTGTATTATCAGGAAGCTTTTCTGAAACTGTTGAAGATTTCTTAAGCATGGACATTACAAACCCCCTAATTTTTTCTTATAATTCTATAACAAATATGTATCTGAAAATCTACCATCGCATGAGATATTACATATATTATTTGTAATTTCTCCGGATGCATAAATTTTCATACGTCAGGCCTGAGTATAACGTGTTGTTATGATGTCAAATTTCCCAGGCTCCTGAAATCCTGACAATCCGATGTTGTATACAGACGGTTTTTTCGAGCCAAAGTTTCAATATCCTGTTCAATTAATTCTGCCCGGTCAAGCACGCGGCAGGCTATTCCCCTGATATCATGTCATATTCCGATCTTCACGGGCACCTCTCGTGCAATTCGCCGGAACCGTACAGGTCCTCGATGAACGAAAGGCCCTCGCGCACCTGCCGGGGCCACGAAAAGAGCTTCGCCGTGGCAAGCTTCCTGCCCGGCCGATGGTCATCTATGCTGCCTGTCATCAGGTCCTCGATCGCCCGGCGCCATCCCATGCCGTCAAGAGGATCGACATAGGTCGCAGCCTTGCCCGCGATCTCATGGAAAACAGGGATATCGCTGCAGACGGCCGGGACATCGAGTTTCAGGGCTTCCGACAGGGGCAGGCCGTATCCTTCGGCGAATGAGGGAAACAGCAGCCCACGCGCGCCCAGCAGCAGCGCCGCCACCTCGGGATCGGACTGCCCGTTGCATTCCCTTACGACACCCTGCAGGGCGGGGCAGCGTTCGATCATGTCCAGGATATTCTCATTTTCCCACCCCCGGCGTCCCACCAGAACAAGGTGGGGAACATTGTTCGCGCCATTGCATTCCACCATCGCGCGCCACAGGTTAAGCAGCAGAAGATGGTTTTTACGTGGCTCGATCGTTCCCAGGCAGACGAAATAGGGATGCGGATTCCCGGCAGCAGGGGTGCAGGCTGCTCCTTCCACAACGCCATGCGTTACCACGCGGATCGGCAGTCCATTGCGCTTGTGACGCGCATACCGCGTCAGTGAGTCCGCCACGACCTGCGATGGGACGATCACGCCCCGCGCCAGCGCCAGGACCGTATTCATCCGGGCCTCGTGCCGGGCGGGTTCGCGCGGGCGCGCGTATTCAGGATATTCGATGGGGATGAGGTCATGCACCATCGGCACGAGACACGCCCCCTGCCGCTGCAGGAACCGTTCGATACTGGCCGGGCGATTCAGGTGATGGTGCGATAACAGCAGGTAAACCGGCTTATCATACCCTTGTGCCGCTTCCGGGCGGAAAGCCCCCCCGAACATCGCTTTTTGCACCATCCGCCGCGCCGCGCCGCGCACGTCACGGCACAGGGCATGTTGCCCCTGCCATACCTTTTCCGTCATCCTTATGAAGTTTTCGGCCCGGTCAAACGGCAGCGGAACAATGGTCCCCAGCGGGGAAATCGCGACGAACGTTACCCGCCCCGCGCCATGGCGCAAAAGATAGTCGGCATATTCGAATTCGATCCGATCTATCCCGGTTGGCACGACAGAGCCGGCCCGGGCAATCAGGCGGGAAATATCCAGATAGATATAAGGACAGCGCTGCATGATGGATGTCAGCGCACACCATCAGGCACGACCACGTTGCGCGACACCCGCACCACTTCCGACAGGGCGGGGGCGGAAGCAACCTTGTCCGGCACGCGGGCCATGCGGTTATGCGCGGGCAACACCTGCGAGACACGCTGGATCACGCCCTCGACCAGGCTCGACAATCCTTCGGGGGAGAAGAAACCGCCCGCAATCAGGCAGCGGTTCACCAGCACCCGGTAGAACGCGTTGAAGGTCGCCGCGTCCGGAGGCGTCGGATGGGCCCAGAAATTATCAAGACCATTCTGGTCCGTTATGTCGGGGATATCATACACCGCCTCACCCAGCGTGATGACCGGAACGCCCGAGGACAGCGCCAGCGTGCCTGTCGTGCTGTTGATGGTGACCACCCCCTGCGCCGTGCGCACGATGACCGCGATATCGCCCGCTTCAAGGAAATAGACCCGGTCCGCGACATTTTCCGCCTGCGCGATCTGGCGCGTCAGCGCGCGCCAGTCACGCACCCCATTGTCGAGCGGATGCTCCTTGACCAGCAGGACCAGATCCTTCGGGGCATTCGTGGCGAAGGAATGGATGACCTTGCGCAATGCCGGTTCCATTCCCGAGAAGGGGGAATGCAGCCGCACCTGCGCATCGGCGTCAAGCTGGAGCGGGAAGAGCATGTAGGGAATATGCTGCGTCTCGACCCGCTGGACGATCTGCATGGCTTCCTCGGTCGCGGCCTTGCGCCGGCGCAGGCGCTTGATCCAGCCCACCCCTTCCTTGAGCGGATGCCACGGGCGGTAATCACACCAGTGGCGGTAATGCCAGCGGCTCAGCAGGTCGGCGGAATTGTAGGCCACGGCCTCCAGCGCGCGACGGCGGAAGGACGAGGGGACAGGGTGATGCGGCGGCATCGGTGGCAGCAGGGCCGCTTCCCTGCGATACCACTCGGGATCGCGGGGCAGGGCGGAATGGCCGTTGACGCCGCCGAGTTCAAGCGTGACCCAGTCAGGACGGATGTAACCTTCCTCGAACACATGCACGGGAATATGCATCCTGGCGCACGCCGCGATGGCGACCCGGTGCAGGGGACGACAGTCCCCGAACAGAATTACATCAGTAATACGGTAACGCTTTATTACATTTTGAAAAAAATCAGGCCACTCTTCATCGGTGCCAGTGAAGTCTATACCGTTGGGCAGCCCCCAGAACAGGCGGTCGCCACCATTGAAATTGATCTTGTAGACGCCATAGCCGGTCTTGCGGAAGGCTTTGCCAAGTTCGCGGAAAAATGGCCCCATCAATCCCTGCAGAAAAAGAAATCTGCGTTCGCCCACAACGCTTCTTTCAGAAACATTATTCATTATTATTTCTTCTTCCGCACAGGTGGGTCAGCTTTCCCTGTAATTGACGCAACCGGGTCAACAGGCGTGGTCGCCAGATATGTCTCTCCCGGAACCGGGCCAACAGCGTTTCCACTTCACAAGGCAGGCGCGTAACGGGGTCAAGATAAAGGGGATAAAGCAATAGGGTACCCGCAACAAGAGCCTCTATGGACAGGGAACGGTTACGCCGTACGCACGGTACCTTTCCCAGATCGGTCGTCAGGCCCCATCCGGCATAAAACGGAACCCCGTAAGTCACGACACGACAGCCCCGCAACAGCCCCTCAAACCCTGCCAGCGACGTCAGGGTATGGATTTCATCAACCTGCGTCATCAGGCTGGTTATGGCCCCGCCGCGACTTATGAAATCGGCATATCTCATGACCTCTTCCTCCCGCAGGTGGCCCGCCCTGTGGCCCGCATCGACATCCGGATGGGGTCGATAGACGACAAAAGCGTCCGGATTATGGTCCCGCACGGCGCGGAGCAGCTCAAGATTACCCTGGATTTCCCCGCCGCCGGCCCGTACCGACAGGTCATCGGCCACCTGTCCGGGCACCAGGATCACGCGCCGTCCCGCCGCATTCCACGCCGGGGCGGACAAACCTCCCTCCGCCTGCCCGTATTTGGAGACGCCTTCGTCGATCAGGCGACGGATCAGGCGTCGCGCGCGCGCCTTCAGCGCCGCATCAAACTCCGCCGTGGCAAGGATATGCTCCAGATCGCTGGGACCGGAAGGATCGTAATAGATGCCGCGCCGGTCCACGAAGATGGAACAGGGCACGCACAGGTCACTCCCCAGCCCGACGGAACGCACGAAGCCATCCTCCACCCGCCATAGCGGAACGCCCATGTCCGCGGCCCCGTCCACCAGCCCTTCGGGCAGGCGCGTGGCCCACCCGGCAATGGCGCCATGACGCTGCTGCGCTACCTTCAGTGCCGCTTTCGCATGGCGCAGGAACACCGGATGGCCCGGCGCGTGCGCCAGGAAATCGCCGATCCGCTCACGTTTCCACAGCGCCATGCCCACGCAGACGCCGATTTCGCGGTTCGCCCGGATCCTGTCGCGCCACAGGGACAGGATATCGACAATCCGTCCCAACGGCACGATGCCCTGATCAAAGGGATCCGTGTAACAGGTGCGCACGGTCAGGTCCCGGACACATTCCTCATACGATACGCGGCGCCCCGCGACATCGCCGCCCCGGTATGCCACCCGGTACGCCAGCGCATGGATCCCGCGCAGGGCCGCCAGCCGGACAAGGTCGCACAGGCCCAGGGCATGAACCTCCCGCGCATGATCAAGCAGGGCATGCGGGTCAACCGGCCCATGCGTCATCGCCACCCCCCGTAGACGGGCCACGCGCGCGGCCGCCCCATACGGGTCGCGCACGACCAGCATGACCTCGCTGCGGCGGACATGCCGGAGGATATGTTCGAAAAGTGCGGCAACCCCCGCCTGCCCATGCCTGCGCTGTTCAGCCACGGAGGCCGTGACGATGACGGGACGGGCATGGCGCGCGACAGGGGCCCAGAATTCCCCACCCAGCCGAAGACGCAGCATCCGGGCCACCCCTTCATCGTCTTCTTCACCCCTGCCACGGGATGCCAGCACCGGCATCTTGCGACGCAGGGGTGGCGCACGAAGCAGGAACGCGTCATCCAGTACAGTGTTTTCGCAACCAGCCTCATGCCGCGCCACTTCGTTTCCCCCTGCAATGATAAAGCCACGACCCGGTCACGGGTTCCAACCCCGCGCCAGACTTCCGATTGGCCGATGCCTGGCCCTTGCCCTTCCATACGTCATCGGCAAGAAGGGTATGCGCGCCCACCGCACTTATGCCATCCGGATAGAATGCAGTCCTGTTCCATGCAATTGTGGTTTCCCCTTCTTATCCTCGGCATAACCGTCATAGCGGGCTTTTTCGTGGAAAGCATGGCGCGACCGTCGTGCCGTGCCCTGCCATCGCCGCGACGCTGCCTTCTTGATGGGCTGCTGATGGGGGCGCAATACGGGATGTGGCTGGCCCTGTGCGGTGCGCCGGTGCTGGCGGCGGCGCTGACAACGGCGGTGAACACCTGCCTGGTGATCGGATCGAACATCAAGCTGTCGATCCTGGGGGAACCCATGCTGTTCTGCGATGTCGTCGCCGCGCGCGGTTTCCTCCAGCATCCCAAATTCTATCTCTTTTCCATCCCGCCCGCAGGGCGCATCGCGGTGGTGGGCGGCCTGATCGCGCTGCCCCTGCTGCTGGTGACATGCAGCACCCTTTTGCCGCTGCCGCACCTGATGGGGACAGGGTGCCTGATCGCCTGCGTCCTGGCGCTGCGCCTCATCCCCGCGGCCCGATGGGCGCCGCGACCCGACATGCCACGCGATATCAGCCGCCTTGGCCTGCCTGGCTCGCTGTTCCTTTACTGGCGCCGCTGGCGGCATGAAACGGCGCGGACCCCGATCGCGGAGGCTCCGGCTGTAACCGGGCATCCGGCATACGACATTGTCATCGTCATACAGTGTGAGTCCTTTGCCTGTCCCACCGACCTGTTCAGCGCGGACCGTCCATCCCCCCTACCCCTTCCGGAACTGCCTGCCCTGGCACGGGCGCGACGCATGGCATCACGATGGGGGACGCTCGATGTCAGTGGCTTTGGCGCCTATACGATGCGCACGGAGTACGGGGTCCTGTTCGGCGTGGATGAAAAGGCGCTGGGCTTTCGCGCCTATGACCCCTTCCTGACGGCCCGAAAGGAGACCGCGCTTTCCCTGCCCGCCATCATGGGACGGGCCGGATACGAATGCACGTTCGTCCATCCCCACGACCTGCGATTTTACGGGCGCGCGCAGCTGATGCCCGCATGCGGGTTCAGCCACATCATCGGAGAGGAAAGCTTTACCCACGCCGCCCGTCCCGACATGCCCTATGTGGAGGATGTCGCGCTGGCGCAGCGGATCGGACAACTAGTAAAGGCGCAGGCAGGCCCCGGTTTCATCTATGCGGTGAGCATGGAAAATCACGGTCCATGGCCCGCCCGGGGACCGGATGGACCGAAATCGGCACTGGCGCATTATTTCCGGCACCTGCGCAACAGCGACCGGATGCTGGACATGCTGATGGAGACATTGTCCGCCACGGGCCGCACGGGACTCCTGCTTTTCTTTGGCGATCACCGCCCTTCCATCACCTCCATGGTGGTGCCCACCGCCGCACGGGGCACTCCCTATGTCATGGTTCCCTTCGGCCCCGGCAGGGCGGTTACCCGGCCTGTTCCCCCGCGAAACCTGACACCGGCGCAGTTGCATGATCTGCTCCTACGTGACACGCTGGCGACTTCTGGTGCGTGAAACCAAGAAAGATGATATGGATACGCCCGGTTCCTGATCCTGTCTTTCCAGTCAGACCCCTTCCCGAGGTCCCGAATACAAGCCCATGATCGAGTTTGAAAACGTCACCAAGGTCTATCACGCGCGCGGCGTAAACAAATGTGTGCTGGATCACCAGTCCTTTGTCATAGAACGGGGGGAATCGATTGGCATCATCGGGGTCAATGGCGCGGGTAAATCCACCCTGACCCGCATGATCGCCGGGATCGAATACCCAACCAGTGGCCGCATCACGCGCACCATGTCCATTTCCTGGCCACTGGGATTTGCCGGCGCGTTTCAGGGCAGCCTGACAGGGGCGGACAACGCCCGGTTCATCGCGCGCATCTATCGTCGCCCGATCAATGACATCCTTGATTACGTAAACAGCTTTGCCCGGCTGGGACATTATTTCGATGTGCCGATCAAGACATACTCATCCGGTATGCTGGCGCGTCTTGCCTTTGCCGTATCGCTTGCCATCCGCTTTGACTGCTACCTTATCGACGAAGTCACGGCGGTGGGTGACCACTCCTTCCGCCTGCAGTGTCGCGAGGCATTGCTGGAACGACGCGAATATGGAACCCTGGTGATGGTGTCGCATGATCCCAACATGCTGCGCGAATATTGCGACAAGGGCGCGGTGCTCCAGAATGGCCGCCTGACCTTCTATGACACGATTGACGAGGCGATCGAAGCCTCGGCCGAACTTTACAGGTAACCCATGCGAGACAGTCTTTTCCGTAGAGTCTGTTTGAAAAGGCAGACCTGACAATCCTTTGAAATCATAAAGGTTTTGGTGAAGATTTTTGTGAAAAGGCAGTGCCCAGAAACTTTTGTCATTCATTATCAGCGGATTGTTTCAAACGGTCTCCTGGGGGGCAGGCTGTCATTATCTTCCCAGGCTCAGGACCTGTCAATTTGTTGAATTGAGCTGTGTTCCATGATCCACAGGCACCGGCATCTGGTCAAAAAACTGTGGGCAAGGCTCAAGGAGCGGCGTGCTGTCGCAACCCGATATGGGAAGACAGCCGCCTGTGATGCAAAAACAGGATGTCGCGGCCGAGCTGCCGAAACCGCAGGATGATGAACCACCACCCGGAAGGCAGATCAGCGCGACAACCGCCTCATGCGGCGTTCGGACGCCCACGAATTCCGGCAGGCTTCTGCGCCGAAGGCAGCCAGATGATGGTGACAGCCGGCGTTGTCGCCACGGCAGCGGACGCGCCATCCTTTGCCGACACGGTGCTGTCGATGGGAGACATAATCGGTCTTGCAAAAGTCACGACTGAATGTACCCTCGTCGCGGAAATCTCACAGAAGGGTTGTACATCGGGTTAGATTATGAAAAAGTCTGTTTTGCACAAAAGAAATTTTCGTAAGCTATAAGAAAACCCGATGCA